>JBHEPK010000333.1:0-865 GCA_046260325.1 Desulfonatronovibrio sp. | reverse complement strand
GTGAAGGAACGCTCTGCGCCAAGGGATCTTCGGTGAGCCAGCTGGTCAACAACGATACACGTGTCCAAAAACCGATGTATCGTGCGCCTGGCGGAACGGCATGGAAAGAAGTAGAGTGGGACTGGGCACTTGACAGAATCGCCCGCCTCGTCAAAGACTCCCGCGACAACAGCTTTAAAACGGTCACTCGAGCAAAGGTCAAAGAAATTCAGCCGGACGGCTCGGTCATTGTGGGGAGTGCCGTCCTTGATAACGAGGAATGTTATCTTCTGCAAAAACTGGTGAGGTCATGGGGCCTGGTGTACGTCGAACACCAGGCGCGTATCTGACACAGCGCAACTGTTGCGGCTCTGGCAGAGTCGTTCGGACGCGGTGCAATGACCAACCACTGGATTGACCTCAAAAACTCCGATGTTATATTGGTGATGGGCAGTAATCCGGCATCCAACCATCCCATTTCAATGAAGTGGATTAAGCCGATCTCTATGCTCCGCTCCGTTCAGGAACGGATATCGCCTTCCTCGGCGGCATGATCAAATATATTTTAGACAACGACCTGTATTTCAAGGAATATGTTGTTCAGTACACCAATGCCTCGTTCCTGGTCAACCCTGACTACAGAGGTCCTGCCGATTTAGATGGTTTGTTCTCCGGTTATGACCTGGAGACTAAAAAGTATGATAAAACATCCTGGTCCTTCCAGAAGGATGAGAACGGCGTAGCTTTAAAGGATCCTTCCCTGCAGGACCCGAACTGCGTGTTTCAGCTCTTAAAGAAGCACTATGCCCGTTATACCCCTGAAAAGGTAGTGGACATCACCGGTACCCCCATGGACAAATTGATGGAGGTGTACAAGATCTTTTCC
>JBHEPK010000332.1:0-924 GCA_046260325.1 Desulfonatronovibrio sp. | reverse complement strand
GGTTATGTTTTTAAAAATGGCAAATGGGCGTTTAAGCCTGGTTTAAATATTAATTACGCATTGTTGAGTGAAGATTCATATTCAGAATCCAGAGCAGGAGATGTGAGCCTGGACATTGATTCCCGCGATTCCCAGTCCCTGCAATCACGTTTGGGAATAAGTTTTTCCCGGGAAGTTCAGCTGAAAAAGGCCTTGTTAATCCCAGAACTCCGGATGCACTGGATTAGAGAGTATATTTCTAACCCCAAAGATTTATCAGCCAGTTTCAAAGATCAGGACCTTACCTTCAGAGCCAAGGCCAGAAAGATTCCAGAGAATTCAGGAGTCCTGGTACTTGCCCTTAATGCCCGGTTTTCTGAAAATGTTTTTGGGGCAGTGGATTATGAATACACTTTTATGGAAAACAATCATGGGTCAGAGCAGAGAATAGCTGCTCAGCTTAAGATCAGGTTTTAAAGACTATGAAAGCTGTAATATTTGATAAGGAACTTTGTATGTAGAAAACTGGTCCATGGCCACGCTTAAATCCGGCTGGCCCTTATCAGGTATAGGGCAGGCCATGTAGGTTTTTGCAGGTCAAAAGGGGTAAAGTTCTAAAGTCAACTTTGGATCTGTAGGGAAAGATCAAGCTTACCCTTCTGATTATTAATGAGCTTGCAGCTGTGGCTTTCTGCCACGACCAGATAAGTAGAAATGGTTCCTGCCCTTACCTGATATTTAAAAAAAATTGACAAGTAATAGCAACTTTTTTGTGTAGCAGCTTGCGTGTTTGCCTCAGAGAGATATGTCAACCTGCCCTAATTGCCAAGCTTTCAATTACCAGTCTTCAGAATAATTGAAATGGACTATGCCATGGCGAAAACCTGAGTCTTGGGCGCATAGTCATACATTCCTGCCTCCATAAATCGCTCAGGCTATTTCTCA
>JBHEPK010000331.1:0-959 GCA_046260325.1 Desulfonatronovibrio sp. | reverse complement strand
GAGATGAGCATAGCGCATGGTTGTACTTATCTGGCTATGTCCCAAAAGCTTGCCTACCTCGTAAATGCTGCGGCCTCCGTTAACCAGAAAGCTCGCAAAGCTGTGCCTGAGATCATGAATGCGTACATCTTCCAGCCCTGCTCTTTTCCGGGCCTGGTTCCAGGAATTAAAAATAGAGACAAAAGGCTTGCCAGTTTTGGGACTTGGAAAAACAAACTCATTTACCTTGGGCAGCCCTTTTAAAATATCTAAAGCATTGCCAGAAAGCGGGACCGTCCGGGGCTTTCCTGACTTTGTTACCGGAAACCTCAATGTCTTATGGTCAAAATCTATGTCCTCCCAGCGAGCATCAAGAACCTCTCGTTTACGGGCTCCAGTCAGTATAAGAAGCAGCACAATCGGCTCCAGCAGCTTGTTTTCGCTCTCTTTTACTTCTTTACGCAACCTCAAGAGTTCTGCCTCACTGAGATATCTTTTCTGGAAAAGACAAGCTTATGCCCTATGGTGCGCTGTGGCAGTAATGACCGTATCGGTAATTCTCTGGTAAACCCAGAGTGAAAAGGAGGGCTTCGTGCTCTTCTTTTAGCTTTTTAGTATTTAACATTAGTTTAAGCATAAAATAAAGGCCACAGGATGCCCTCTAAGGCTTTTCCTGGACATTTTCCGACCTAAGGTATTCCCCGGAAAGCTGAGGCCCAAATTCGGGCCTGTATGGCGATGGGCAGTATAAATATCAGATCTCATTCATTAAAATACCATTAACTTCCTTATCTTCTATACCAAGATAACGCATGGTCACAGCTGGGCTACTATGATTAAACCTTTTGCATAAAACCTCAAACCCCACGCCATATTTTATCCTCTGAATATATCCAAAAGTCTTACGCAGGCTGTGAGTCCCGTAATTTCCCCTTAAATTAATGGCCCTGCACCAGGCTTTTACCAGTCTGTTGGCCGCT
>JBHEPK010000330.1:0-984 GCA_046260325.1 Desulfonatronovibrio sp. | reverse complement strand
CTTCTGGAGGCTGTACGACAATAACGCCTGCATCAAACACTGGTTCAGGGGAAATTCCATCAAGCAGTACAACAAAACCGGTTATTATCTGCGCACCGAGACCACCATCAATAACCCCAAGTCGCTGGGGCTGCAAAAACCTGCCATTTATCTGCAGGCCTATCTATGGGAAGGTGTCCGGGCAAATGACCAGTTCCTGAATTGTTGCTCAGATGTGGACGTATCCTCCATTTCAGAAGCGGAACATGAAGCATTCACCAAGCCCGTACCTGATCACCAAGGCCGGAAGATCACTGCGCCAGACTTCAGAAAAGACCGACAAACCGCACTGGCCCAGGAACTGCTCAAGCCCAAATATCAGGTTGACGGGTTCAAGACTGCGGAACTGTTGACCAACCTGTCCGGGTATTTCCGAAATTCTGCGCAAATTCGCTATGAATTGAGTAAATTCAGGGCCAGGGAAGTGATCAAAAAAGAAAAAAGCAAATCATTTTATAAGGTTAGTCAGAAAGGGTGGTCCTGGCTGTGGCTTGAAATTGCTGCTGGTTCCTATTTCAAAAATCCAATCATTTCAAAGAACTACAAAAAAGAAATCTCCAGGCTTGTGGAGCAACCGTCCAAAATCGAAGAGGCCTATGACCTTATTAACCAAGGCTTAAGTCAGTTCACAAGCGAGTTGGCCATGATTCAGTAACCTGAAAAAAACGTAAATTTTTCTCACGTTTTTGATGGTGAAAGCTTATCACCCATTGTTTTCAAAAGCATTTTTAAGAGCCTTCTGGATATGTAGGCTTTGCGGGTTTCGCTGTCCTGCAGGTAGAGGATCAGAAATGTCTGGTCGTAGCCTATGGTTACTGTGGTGGCTTTGGGGTAAATGGTGGTCATAAAACAATAAAGCCCACCAGCAGTTTAGCAAGTGGGCTATAAAAAAATTACAGCTGAACTTCATCACCCAGCAAATTACTCAAAGCCTTATCTGTCTTC
>JBHEPK010000033.1:337-14842 GCA_046260325.1 Desulfonatronovibrio sp. | reverse complement strand
CTGGTTCCCAACATTTCAATAACCGACCCCCTGCTTCTTTCCACATTGACCAGGAACTTGATCATCCCGCCTCTGATTGATTCCATAGCTCATGCTGTTGAATCATACTTGTCGCCCATTGCAAGTCCTTTTACCGAAACATTGAGTCTCAAGGGGCTCGATCTGCTCATGCGCCATATCCGCCCGGCCATAGATACTTTAAATATTGACGATCTGGAGCAGGTGGCAATAGCGGGAACATCCGCCGGCATGGCCTTTACCAACGCAAGCGTTGGCCTGGGACACGCCCTGGCCCATGCCCTTGGCGGCATGTACGATGTAGTGCATGGAGAAGCTCATTCTCTGCTCCTGCCGAGCGTCATGCGCTTCAACCTTTCTGTATGCCGGAAAAAGATGGCTCGAATCGGGTCTATTATCACCGGCAAAACCATGGGTACCGACGAAATGACCGCCATAGCAGGCATAGAGTTCCTGGAACACTTCCGGGATGAAATAGGCATCCCGGGCAGTCTTCGCGAAATCCTTCCTGACAGGACCATGTTTACCAGGATGACCGAAAATGCCATTAACGACATCTGCCTGCTGACAAATCCCCGGACAGTAAGTCGGGAGGATGTTCTAAACCTGTTTAACGAGGCCTGGTAATGTCTACCTTAAGAAAACTGGAAGAAATCATTGGAATTGACTCCATAAAACTGGGCTTTTTTAAAGAAGTTCAGCAAACCATCAGTGAACTGCGTGATTCCAATATAAAACTGGAAAACAAAAGACGGGACATCCAGGCCATCCTTAATGGTATCCCTGATGTTATGATTGTCACCTCCCTTGACTATAAGATACTTACAGTAAACACTGCCTTTTTTGAAACTTATAAAATTAAAAAACCAGAAGGCCTTAACTGCTACAGGCTGCTCAAAGATTCAGACAGCCCTTGTCAATCCTGTCCCATACCGCTGGCTATGGACATTTCAAATAAGGTCTTTCGCAGCGTGCAGATTTTAATGGTGGAAGGAAAAAACCGGCAGATCGAATGTTCTGCCTCAGTCATGCAGGACACCCTGGGAAAACCAGGCAAAGTGCTTCTCATGCAGAGGGATGTAACCAAGGAAAAACAATA
Source organism: Desulfonatronovibrio sp. (assembly GCA_046260325.1). Taxonomy (GTDB): domain Bacteria; phylum Desulfobacterota; class Desulfovibrionia; order Desulfovibrionales; family Desulfonatronovibrionaceae; genus Desulfonatronovibrio. The sequence continues at coordinate 13,725 of JBHEPK010000033.1, read as the reverse complement.
CCAAGCCAAATATTTTCAGGCCGAAAGAATGGCTACCATTGGTATTCTGGCTGAAGGCGTCGCCCATGAGATAAACAATCCCCTGACCAGCATCAGCGGATTTGCAGAGGCACTGAGCAAGCACATGAACAATCTTGCCCAAAGTGTAGAGCACCATGAAAAAAACGATGAACTGATTGATACTTTCAAAGAATACCTGGAAATCATCCTCAAAGAATGCAACAGATGCTCCGAAATCGTACAGAACCTTTTAACTTTTGGTGTTAAAAAAAATCTTAACTTCTCCATGATTGACCTTAATGAAACAGTAAAAAACACCCTCAAGCTTTTGCGTCCCCGACTGGCAAACCTGCCCCCGGATACCATCAGCTTTGAATTGTCCGCAAATAGTCCCTTTGTCTGGGGTCATCCTGGAGAGCTGATGCAGGTCCTGCTCAACCTAATTCTCAATGCCCTTTACGCGATCAAGGATTCAGGCAAAATCATTATTTCAACCTCAATCGAAAAGGGTAAGGCCCGGCTCAGAGTTGCTGATAATGGACACGGGATAAAAAGTTCGCATCTTGATAAGCTTTTTGAACCCTTTTTCACCACTAAGCCCATTGGTCAGGGTATTGGAGTGGGGCTGTCCACATGCTATAACATCATCAGAAAACATAATGGTGAAATCCTCGTCCATAGCGAATATACCAGGGGATCAATTTTTGAAGTAATCCTGCCATACTTTATGGAGTAAGAGTTATCTAAATGTATACCAATGACTTAATAAACATTCTGGTTGTTGACGATGAACCTTCCATTTGCAGACTGGCCAAAAAAGAAATGGGCCTGTCCAATAGAAAGATAACCACAGCAGAAAACGCTGCTCAGGCTCTTAAACTGGCTGCTAAGCAGGATTTTGACGTTATAGTCCTGGATGTCAGGCTGCCCGATGGAAACGGCCTGGATCTTCTGCAACATTTCAGGGAAACCTTGCCTGATGTGGAAATCATCATGATTACGGGCTATTCTGGAGTCGCAGATGCTGTGGAAGCCATGAAAATGGGCGCCTATGATTATATTACCAAGCCTTTCTCCCTGGACCGGATGAATATTGTTATTGAGAGGGCTTATCAGCGAAGGCTCCTGCAAAAAGAGCTTCGTCTGCTCAAAAACAAGAAGGTGGGCAGCTCCAAAAAAAAACTCATCGGGCATTCCGCAGCTATGAGGAACGTTGAGTTTCTCATTGACAAGGTAGCGCCCACTCAGACACCGGTCCTCATCACAGGGGAAAGCGGAGTGGGAAAAAATGTTGTGGTTCGGGAGCTGCACAGCAGAAGTGCCCGTGCCGACAAACACCTTATCGTTAAAAATTGCGGTTCTTTTAATAAAGAGCTCCTCAGAAGTGAGCTCTTCGGGTACCGCAAAGGGGCTTTCACCGGCGCAGTTGATTCACAGGAAGGCCTATTGTCTCTCGTCAACCACGGGTCCCTGTTTCTGGATGAAATTGGCGAACTTCCCCTGGAAGTCCAATCAATGCTTTTAAGGGTAATTGAATCTCAGCAATACAGACGGGTAGGTGAAAAAGATGAGCGAAGCGTGGATGTTCGTTTCTTTTTCGCCACTAATCGCAATTTATCCAGAGAGGTGGAGGCTGGAAGGTTTAATGAAGCCCTGTACCACAGGCTCAACGTCTTCTGTATTGAGGTGCCCCCTCTTAGAGAGCGCAGGGAGGATATTCCGGCGCTTATGGAACATTTCCTTGGGAATCTTTACCTGGACCGTCCTCCGTATAAGATTTCGGAACAGGCTGTTCAATGCCTCATGTCCTATGACTGGCCGGGCAATATCCGTGAATTGAGCAATGTAATTGAGCGCGGGATCATTCTCTCGGAAAACGACCTGATCACTGCTCAGTCACTGCCGGCCGATATCACCAGGAACCTGGACAGCTCTGAAAGCATGACGCCTTTTCTCACCCTTGAGCAACAGGAGAAGAATCTCATCCTTCGGGCCCTTGTCTATGTCAACGACAACAAGACCAAGGCAGCTGAGATTCTGGGAATTGGAAGAAAGACACTTTACCGCAAGCTCAAGGCCTTCCGCCTTGAAAACCATAATCCTAAGTACATCAGGATGCAATCTTCAGGCAGTAAAGGCATTGACGGAAATAAAAACAGCACTTCGGCGAAATAAGCGAATTACGGAATCAACTACACTCATTAAAAAAACACCTTTATAGGGGATGGGTTCATTCATAACCACATCAACGGTACTCATGCTGTCGGTTCTGACAATAAGCAAAGCCTATTTGTCAATCTCGAATAAGTCCCGGACTTTTCCACGGGAAGCCAAGGGACTGCTTCATGGTTAATATTTTCTCTGTATTTTCTTTAATTATTAATTTTCAAGACGTTGCTCAACACTTCTGGCATGAGCTTCTAAGCCTTCAAGCCTGGCCATACGTGCGATCTTTTTTCCGTGTTTGCTGATATAACCTTTATTGGCTGATATAATGCTGATATTTTTCTGAAAGGCATGTACTGATAAAGCCTGAGAAAATCTCGCAGTGGTCAGGGTTGGTAAAACATGGTTGGGGCCTGCAAAGTAATCTCCTACAGGTTCAGGGGTATTTTCACCCATGAAGATTGCCCCTGCATTTCGAATCTTCCCAAGGCATGACCAGGGATCTTCTACACAAAGCTCAAAATGTTCTGGTGCAATGGAATTTGACAGTTCAAATCCTTTTTCTAAGTCCGGTACTAAAAAAGAAGCTCCCCAGTCTTTCAGGGCTTTCCGGGCAATCTCCCCTCTGGGCAGCAGATCTGTCTGCTTCTGGAGCTCTTCCTTTGTCTGGTCAATGAGTTTTTTCTCTGTAGTAATGAGATATGTACCAGCGAGAGAATCATGTTCAGCCTGAGACAAAAGGTCTGCTGCAATATAATCCGGCCGTGCAGTATGATCAGCCAGGACGGCTACTTCACTGGGGCCTGCGATCATATCAATACCTACCTGCCCCACCAGCATTTTTTTGGCCATGGTCACGAAAATATTCCCTGGTCCAGCAATTATATCAACATGAGGGATGGTCTCTGTTCCATAGGCCATGGCGGCAATGGCCCATGCTGAGCCGCACAGGTATATTTCTTTAATGCCAAGGATATGAGCAGTAGCCAGCAAATAGGGATTGAGAGTTTTATCTTTTCTGGGTGGGGATACCACGCAGATGGACTCAACTCCAGCCACCTGGGCCGGAATAGCATTCATGAGCAAACTTGATATAAGTGGGGTTTCACCTCCCTGTCCTCCAGGCACATAAAGTCCGGCTCTGTAAACAGGGGCAACCATCTGCCCCATAATAGCACCATCCTGATCAGGGAAAAACCATGATTTCTGTTTCTGAATTTCATGAAATGACCTGATTCTGTCGGCTGCTTCTCTGATTATATTCAGATCCTGTTCATCAACATGATTCAGGGAATCCTCAATTGCCTGGGCAGGAAGGATAATGTTTTCTGCTTCAAAATCCTTACAGTCAAATTTTCGGGTATACTCTACAACTGCCCGGTCGCCCTGGTCCATGACTTTTTGCAGTATATCCCTGACCGGTCCTTCTACAGAAAGGTCTGGTTTTATTCTGCTCACAAGCCAGGATTTTATGGGAGGCCAGTCACTTCTTGATTCATAGGAAAAATTTTTACCAAACATATATTCTCCAATTGGTTATGCACTAAGCTAAAAACTTAAGTTCAATCGCTTAATTTATCAAGGAAAAGGTTGGCATCTATTGATCAGAGCTGGCAGATATTATGTTTTTTCCCAGAATATCAGGCATGAGGGACGAAATTTTTCCTGGTTCAAGCCCCAGTCTTTTTTCATAAATATGCTTGTAGGTAAAAACTTTTTCAATATAACTTCTTGTTTCGTAAAACGGGATGTTTTCCACCCAGATATCAGCGGCAATGGTCCCGTTATCAGGAAGCCATTCTTTTACCCTGTGGGCTCCTGCGTTGTATGCTGCTGTGGCAAGAACAGGATTGTCCTGGAGTTGATCTTTGCGCATTTTCAGGTAGTAGGTTCCGAATTTGATATTGGTTTCCGGGCATAACAACATATAATGACTGGAAAATTTTTCACCAAGCTTGGACGCAATAATTCTTCCAGTGGCAGGCATAATCTGCATGACTCCGAGGGCCCCTGCAGATGATCCCACATCTGCCATGAACAAGCTTTCCTGTCTGGCCAGGGCAAATACCCAGGCTGGGTCAAGATTCCTGAGCCTTGAGTATCTGGTAATGTAGTCAGAATATGAAAGGGGAAACCTGATAATAAAATCGTCAAATTCTCCGGCGTTGGCTGCGGCAATGATGGCTCTGTCCTGCCAGCCCATATCATGGGCGATAATGGAGGCAGCTCTCATCTGTTGGGGTGTTTTTTCCCGCAAGGCAAAGATCCATTCGCGCCGGGCATCTATTATTCTGGAAAGATAGAAAAATTCTATAGCCCTTACTATTCCCGGGTCAGATCGCAAACTGATTATTTCAGATGCGGAAGCGTTTATGGCTGAAGACTTTAATCTGAAAGGCTGGTTTATTCTGTGGGCTGCAAGCATGGAAAAATAGTTCTGCCTGTTTGCAATGCTCAGGTAACAGGTTGCAGCTTCCTGAATCCGACCTTTTTCCTCAAGTATTCGTCCTTTCCAATATATCCAGCGCGGACTTTGCTTTTGGGATTCATCCAGCATTTCCCAGGCCTTCAGGGCCAGTTCCCAATTCTGGGCAAAAAGAGCACTCCTGACATGCCACTCTTTGAGTTTCGGGGTCATTATCTCTTCCGGAAGCAGCTCAAAATAATCCAGTGCTTCAGGATGCTTGCGAAGGGATAAATACAAAGCAATCTCCCGGCTGATGGAATCTGTATTAATGGCCGTGAGATCTTGTTCTGTCTGCAGCCTCTGCCATTGAAGCATGGCTTTGGGAGTATCTTCTCTAAGAAGCCTGCCCATGCCCTGAGAAAGTATTTTTTCAGCCATGGGATGGTTTTGTGCAGGCCATTTTATTTCTAAGGTGCGTTGTGGTCTGTTTATGACTTCAAGCCATAAATCAAGAAAAGGTTTATCTTTCAGGGGTAGATATTTTTTAAGATACCTGGCAAGACCATGCTGACCCTGGTCAATGGCTAATTCAATTCTCTGCCATGTGAGATCTGCGGTCAGTTTGTCCGCATTTCTCCATGTGTCAAAAACCGGATCACAGCTGCTGGGCCTGGATCGGCCATAAAGCCAGAGTTTTTGCGTCTCCTGCCATGCCTGATCCTTTTTATTGGTCTCAGTTAGTGCCCGGGCATAGGAACATTGCAGGGTCTGGGAAGTCTGGGGCTGATAGTCTCTGATCAGCCTTGTCCATTGCTTGTTGTCAGATAGAAAGGACAGCCAGTCTTGTCTTAGTTTTTGTTCCAGGGGGGTGGAATTATACTTTTCTAAAAAAGTCAGAATTCTATCTTCATTCTGGATGGAAATGTTCTGTTTAAGATCTTCGTATACGAGATATGGATAAAGGGGATAACTTTCCAGGTTTTGAATGGCTTTTTCTGCCTCGAGAAAGTCCTGCCTTTGCTGTTCTAATGAGGCAAAAACCGGATGGGAAAAGAATATAAAGATTGTCGCCAGAAAGACAGCAATCATGATTTTGGTACGCATATTGTCCGCTCCTGATGTATTTCTCATTGGGTTGATTCATATTTTACAATGCCACAGGAGGCGGTTGCGCGCAAGGGTGAGTAAGTCAATTTTTTATGGCACTCAAGACAAAATCAACCACCTGATCTACACATTGGTCCAGTCTGAATTCAGCTGTTTCCAAAACAAGGTCAGGATTTGAAGGTACTTCATAGGGGGCTGATATTCCAGTATAGTTTTTTATTTTTCCCTGTCTGGCCATCTTGTACAGGCCTTTGACATCACGCTCTTCACATACTTCTAAGGGGCATTTGACATATACTTCAAAAAAACGGTCGCAGTTGATGATTTCTTTTACCTTCTGCCGGTCAGCACTCAGCGGTGAAATAAATGCGCTCATGCAGATTATTCCAGCGTCAAGAAATAATTTTATCATTTCAGCTATACGCCGCAAGTTTTCAGCTCTGCCCTCAGGGGAAAAGCTCAGGTCGCTGCACAGGCCGCGGCGGACATTGTCACCATCAAAAACATAGGTCAGTCGCTCCATGGAATGGAGTTTTTCTTCTGCAGCGTGGGCTATGGTTGATTTTCCTGAACCGGATAGTCCTGTGAACCAGAGGATAATACTTTTCTGTTCCAGGAGCTGTTCTCTCAGATCCTGATTTATTTTGCCTCTATAGGGAACAGTGTTTGGACAAGCCATAGGTTATTCTCCTTTGTGCTGCTTATAATGCCAGTCCCAGGCAGTTTTAATAATTGTCGGCAGATCATTATACTTAGGTTTCCAGTGCAGGTTCTGTTGCGCTTTGTTGGATATGGCCACCAGGGCAGGGGGGTCTCCAGCACGTCTTTGAACTTTTTCAAAGGGCACCTTAATCCCGCTGACTTTTTCCACCATGTCCACTACATTCTGCACACTGTGCCCATGGCCTGTCCCCAGATTGAAAAAGTCGCTTTTGTTGTGGGCCTGCATGTATTCAAGGGCCAGGATGTGGGCTCTGGAAAGATCGGTTACGTGTATATAATCTCTGACTGCAGTTCCGTCGGCAGTAGGGTAGTCGTGTCCAAAGATGCTGAGTTTTTTCCTGAGCTTAAGCGCCGCCATGATGGTCAGGGGAATGAGATGGGTTTCAGGATCATGGTCTTCTCCAATTAGACATTCAGGGTCAGCTCCTGCAGCGTTGAAATAACGCAGGGATATGTTTTTGATGCCGTATGCAGTGTCAAAGTCCTTCATGATTTCTTCAATCATAAGTTTACTTCGACCGTAAGGATTTATGGGGGATTGAGGATGACTCTCAGGTATGGGAATTTCCAGTGGATCTCCATATGTTGCGCAGGTGCTGGAAAAGACAATATTTCTGCAGTCATGTTTTTTCATGGCTTCCAGCAGGGAAAGACTGCCCGCGACATTGTTGCGATAATATTTCGCCGGATCTGTTACTGATTCACCTACATAGGCAAAAGCGGCAAAGTGAATCACAGCCTGGGGTTTATAATCTGCAAAAACTTTGTCCAGGATTTCTGGATCACTTATGTCTCCTTTGACAAGAGGACCCCATTTTACAGCCCATTCATGGCCATAGATCATGTTGTCCAAGGTTATGGGTGTGTAGCCGCTATCTTTGAGTTCTTTACAGGTATGGCTGCCGATATAACCGGCTCCGCCTGTGACCAGTATGTTTTTGTTTTGATTCATATATTGTCCTGAAGATATCTGTTTTAACAGGCTGCCCCAAATCTCCCAATTGCTGCGTCGCTGCAAGTTGAGTTCAACGTTCAACGTTCAGTGTTCAACGTTAAAAAGTAAGAAAAAGAAATTGATTCCGGTCGCTTGGAATTTTTGAACAGCCTGTCTAATAATGACTTTTTCAACACGCTGTTAAGTCAATCAACCTATCTTGATCTCAACCCTGCCGGGTGAATAGCCCTTGAGTTCAGAGAGCATTCCCTGAATGGATTTGCAGATTACACGTTCCACAAAAGGATTCATGCCCAGGGGCTGGCCGTTAATGGTAATTTCCAGATTGGATCTTTTGGCCAGGCAGGATGCCGGGGTTGCTTTTTCAGACACAATCTTTCGGGCTAATTCTCTGCAGGTTTCATGTCCGCAAGACCCGCAGTCAAGGCCTGGAAGTAAAAAACCTTTTGAGATCACAAGGTCTGCAAGCTCCCTTATATTATCAAGGTGAGGCAGATGGTCGGTTTTTATCTTTCCCCATGTTGCAAGGGCCAGTCCATTATTCAGTTCTTCGAGTTCTGAAGGGTCTTTGAGGATAATTACCCTGGGAAGCCATCCAAGGCTTTTACCACCTTCAGCAAGGAGTACATCTCCCTGCATCAGGGGCAAAAGGTCTGGCAGATATTTTTTTTCATTCCAGAGAAACATGGTTTCATGATCATTAAGAGCAGTCATGTCCTTTGATGCTGCGCCTATCTTAGCGCTGTCTGTGTTTTCTTTGTCTAAGGAGTGGTGGGAGAACTTTGCTGAAGAAACCTCGAGGCCTCTTTGTTTAAGTTCCTGGATTAACTCCAGCATCAGTCTGGTTTTTCCACTTTTCTTATAGCCGACTATTGATAAAGCCTTGTTCATTTCAACTCTCATGCATTTGATATAGGATAATAAAAAAACAGCGGGAGAATGTCTGCTGTGATGAATAGTTAATTTTTGACATTCTCTAATGCTTGGACTAACATAATTTGGTTTATTGAGCGGATTAAAACAGTTAAAATTTCTGGTACTATCGAGACCAGTCTCTGTCCAGTATTAAATGCTGTCAGTCCAAACTAAGAGTTTAGATGCTACCTGACAGGCCGTCCCGGATCTTCCATTTGTGTTTGGATTGTGTTTGGAACTTTTGTTCCGGTCTAATATGGGCTTTTTCAATAATCGGTTAAACCTTAAAGTATAAAAATGAGTAAAGTTAACAGAATAAAGGGTTTTGCTGACTTGTTTCCTCCGGAAAGTACAGCTTATGTGTTCATGGAAGAAGCTGCGAGAGATGTTTTTTCCAGATATGGTTATCAGGAAATCAGAATTCCTGTCTTAGAGCAGACTGAGCTTTTTGCCCGCTCCATCGGTCAGGAGACAGATGTGGTGCAGAAGGAAATGTATACTTTTCCTGATAGAAAAGGGCGAAGCATGACTTTAAGGCCTGAAGCTACAGCAGGTGTAGTCCGGTCCTATATTGACAGCCCCATGTCAGGATCTGGAATGGCCTGCAAACTATTCACTTTTGGCCCCATGTTCAGGTATGAACGTCCTCAAAAAGGTCGTATGCGCCAGTTTCATCAGGTCAACGCTGAGATACTGGGCGAGGATTCCCCCTGGTGTGATGCTGAAGTTATTATCATGCTTGAGACTTATCTTAAAGCTCTGGGCCTTAAAAAATTAGATATTGAACTAAATTCTCTGGGCTGCTCCAAGTGTCGCCCGGATTTTCACGCTTCTTTAAAAGCCCACCTCAAAAAACTGGATCAGGATAAGCTTTGTTCAGACTGCCGGAGAAGGGTTGATACAAATCCCCTGAGGGTCCTTGATTGCAAGGTTCCAACGTGCAGGGAAATGGTCAGTGATGCTCCGAGAATTAATACCAGCCTTTGTACTGACTGCGAGTCTCATTTTGATAAGGTTGTCAGCATGCTTGATCAGGCAAAGCTAAAGTACAGGTTGAATCCCAACCTGGTGCGTGGGCTTGATTACTACCAGAGAACCACTTTTGAGGTTATTTCCCACGACATTGGTGCGCAAAGTTCCGTTGCCGGTGGTGGAAGGTATGATGGCCTTGTTCAGGCCCTTGGTGGTCCGGATGTTCCGGGTATTGGGTTTGCGTGCGGCATGGAGAGGCTTGCCCTGATCCTGGAAGGCATTCAGGAAAGACCAAAGGATTTTTATCTCGCAGTTCTTCATGAAGATGCCATGGACAAGGCTCTTTTTATGGCTCAAAATTTGAGGGAAAAGGGATTTTCCGGCGAAATGGGTTTTCAGGTACGAAGTGTTAAGGCTCAACTTAGACAGGCCAACAAATTAAGGGTGAAGACCTGTCTGCTCCTGGGGGTTGATGAATTGACCAAAGGTGAAGTTCAGGTCAAGGATATGGCAACCGGAGTCCAAAGAGGTGTCAGTCAGGATGATGTTGAGCAGGCATTGGGTTTGAATATAAAAGGAAAAAACAACAACTATCTAAGGAACGGATAAATGCAGGAATCAAGAAGCGATTTGCAGATCAAGCCTCTGGGCTGGTGGGTAAGAAGTCATCATTGTAATGAACTTACCCTTGAAAATGATGGCCAGCAAGTATGTCTTATGGGCTGGGTGCAGTACAGACGTGATCACGGCGGTTTAATATTTATTGACTTAAGGGACAGACACGGTCTGACCCAGGTGGTATTCACCCCCGATGCCAGTGCTCAAGCCCTTGAAGAGGCCCATGGCCTTCGTTCTGAATATGTAATGGCTGTTAAAGGTGTTGTCAGGAACAGGCCAAAGGATATGATCAATTCTAATTTAAAAACAGGAGAGATTGAAGTCGAAATAACCGAGTTCAGGCTGCTCAATCGTTCCAAAACACCTCCCTTTATCATAGAAGACAGAGTGGATGTGGCAGAAAGCCTCAGGCTTAAATATCGTTATCTTGATCTTCGCAGGCCCTCAATTGCCAATAATCTTGTTTTCCGAAGCCAGGCAGTCCAGAACATTAGAAGTTTTCTCCATGAGAATGATTTTGTAGAAGTTGAGACCCCCATCCTTACAAAAAGCACTCCGGAAGGGGCCAGAGATTTTCTTGTTCCAAGCAGACTTAATCAGGGTCAGTTCTATGCATTGCCCCAATCCCCTCAGCTTTTCAAACAACTGCTCATGTGCTCAGGTTTCGACCGCTACTATCAGGTTGTTAAATGCTTTCGGGATGAAGATCTGCGGGCTGACAGGCAGCCCGAATTTACTCAGGTGGACCTGGAAATGTCCTTTGTAGATGAAGAAGGTGTCATGTCCATGGCCGAAGGTCTTATTGCGGACCTGTTTAAAAATGTTTCAGGCCAGGAACTGGAAACACCTTTTACCAGAATCAGTTATGCCCAGGCCATTGCAGACTATGGCCTTGACAAGCCTGATATCCGTTTTGACCTGAAATTGAAGGACGTTACCCATTTGGTGAGTGGCTCTGATTTTCGTCTGTTTGCTGAAGCAGAATTGGTCAAAGCCATGGCAGTACCAGGGGGAAGTGTTTTGTCGCGCAAGGAGATTGATGACTTTACCGAATTTGTAAAGGTTTACGGTGCCAAAGGTCTTGCCTGGATAAAAATCAAGGAAGATGAATGGCAGTCACCCATAGCCAAGTTTTTGAGTCAGGAAGAGCGCACAGCTCTGACAGCTGAACTGGAACTGCAGGTGGGAGATATTGTTTTTTTTCAGGCAGGCGCTTCTGACATGGTCAATACGGCCCTGGGCTATCTAAGGGTAAAGCTTGGTGAAAGGTTTGATCTTATTCCACAAGATGTATTTGCACCTTTATGGGTTACTGATTTTCCTCTTTTTGAATGGGATGACGAAGAAAAAAGATGGGTGGCCAGGCATCATCCATTTACCTCTCCAAAAGATGGTCATTTTGAGCTTATGCAAACCAATCCAGGCCAGGCCCTGGCCAGGGCATATGATTTGGTTCTTAATGGAAATGAAGTAGGCGGCGGTTCAATTCGTATTCATAACAGCGATGACCAGGAAAAGATGTTTGCAGCTTTGGGTATTGATGAAAATGAAGCCAGAAGCAAATTTGGATTTCTTTTGCAGGCCCTGGAATATGGCGCTCCCCCCCATGGAGGTCTTGCCTTTGGGCTGGACAGACTTATCATGCTTATGACCAGATCATCATCCATCAGGGATGTAATAGCTTTTCCTAAAACTCAGAGAGCTTCCTGTGTTATGACGGAAGCACCTTCTGAAGTTTCCCTTAAGCAGCTGCGGGAGCTTGGACTTAAGCAAAGGGAAAAGCCCAAAGAGGGATAAAGATGGTTAGACAGCTTGTAACTTATCCCAATGATGTGCTTTGTGAAAATGCAAAGCATGTTCAGGATATTGATGATTATATAAAAGAGCTTGCAGACGATATGGCTCATGTCATGTATGAAAACAGAGGCATCGGCCTGGCAGCACCTCAGGTTGGTGAAGGTCTGCGTCTTGTTACCGTGGATATCAGCGGACCTGACAAGAAAGAAGAACTCATGGTTCTGGTCAATCCCGAGATTGTTGAGGAGGAGGGAGAGGCAGAGAGCGAAGAGGGCTGTCTAAGTGTCATTGGGTACAAAACATACGTCAAAAGGTCTGAAAAGGTTCGGGTTAAAGCCACTGATCTGGAAGGCAAACCCGTTGAAATCGAGGCGGATGATCTTTTGGCCATTTGTCTGCAGCATGAAATAGATCATCTGGACGGTATTCTGTTTATTGATCGCATTAGTAGACTTAAACGCAAATTTTATGAAAAAAAGTTAACAAAATGGCTCAAGAGCAAAAAAGATTAGTTTTCATGGGTACGCCGGATTTTGCCCGGACTATACTGCAGCATGTATTAAAATGGCCTGGTGGAGATGTAGTGGCAGTATATACTCAACCGGACAGGCCCTGCGGAAGGGGAAGGAAGATCAAATGTTCTCCTGTTAAAGATCTGGCCCTGGAAAATGATATCAAGGTATTCCAGCCTGAGAATTTTAAAAATGATGCTGATGTTGAACTTCTGGCTTCCCTGAAACCTGATTATCTTCTTGTAGCGGCCTATGGGCTTATTTTACCTCAAAGAGTTCTGGACATTGCCGGGGTTATGCCTCTTAATGTCCATGCATCTCTATTGCCGAGATATAGAGGAGCAGCTCCCATTCAAAAGGCCATAATGAACGGTGAGCTGGTAACAGGAGTGAGCATCATGCGCATGACCAAAGGTCTTGATGCCGGCCCGGTTCTTCTTCAGCGCGCCATGGGCATAGATATTTCAGATACAGCAGGCAAACTCCATGATGATCTGGCCTGGATGGGCGGTGAAATGCTGGTGGAGGCCCTGGAAGGTTTTGAAAATGCAACCCTGTCCCTTATGGAACAGGATGAATCGCTGGCCACGTATGCTCCCAAGCTTACCAAAAAAGAAGGCTGTATAGACTGGAATCAACCAGCCTGGAATATTCATAATCAGATCAGAGGACTTTTCCCCTGGCCTGGATCATATTTTGACTGGGAAAGACCTGACGGCAAGAATGTCAAACTCCAAGTGTTTCCGGGAAAAGTCGGCCCTGCCAGGCCGGATAACGTTGCGGCAGGGATCATTATGGGAGTTGAAGATGATTATCTACAGATTGCTTGTGCTGATAAAATTTATTTGACCCCGAGGGTTAAGCCTGGGAACAGTAAAGAAATGGATGCCAGAAGTTTTGAATGTGGATTTTTGAGCAAGTGTTAAGTAAAATCTATCAGCTGTAATGGTCCAGGATGTCTGAAAAAAAAGAAATATTTCTTGAAAAGGAAATTGAATCTTCCTTTGTAGCCAGAAAAAGGCTTTTTATCGGTCTAATTACAACTACGTCCATATTAGTTTGTCTGATTCTAATACTGCTGTGGCTGGTCCCATTTGTTGGTCTTCAAAATATTCACCCTGTCGCCCCCTGGATCCTCGGGGGCGTAATTGTTTTGGGTATATTGTTTGTTGCCTGGGCATCTCTATCTTTAGTTCTGAATATCCTGCTCAAGCGT
>JBHEPK010000033.1:0-327 GCA_046260325.1 Desulfonatronovibrio sp. | reverse complement strand
ACTGAGTATCAGGCTTTTTTTGCCTTTAATGACTATAATTGGTCGGATTTTTAGAATCCCAAAACAAAAAATCCGGTCATCGTTTATAAAGGTTAATAATGAACTGGTTCTTTCTGAAAACAGGAAGTATTCACCTGACAAGGTATTGATGCTTATGCCTCACTGCCTGCAGAAAAGTATCTGCAGCAGGCGGCTTACCTATAATGTAAATAATTGCAAAAGGTGCGGTGAATGCTCCATTTCAGGTCTTCTGGAACTCAGTGAAGAGTTTGGTGTGCATTTGGCCATTGCCACTGGCGGAACGATTGCCAGAAGAATTGTTGTCAC
>JBHEPK010000329.1:0-985 GCA_046260325.1 Desulfonatronovibrio sp. | reverse complement strand
GTATTCGAACGGTCTATGAGGAAGACGGGAGCGTCTCGCACTATCAGGGCTTTGTTACCGACATTACCGCGCGTAAAATAGCCGAAAATCAATGGCAGGATGCGTTTGATTCAATGCCCGATTTGATCGCCTTAATTGATATAAATCATCGTATCCTGCGAGTTAACCGGTCTATGGCTCAGCGTCTGAACTGTTCTCCAGAAGAAATATGTGGCCGGTATTGTTATGAGATCGTTCACGGAAGTTCTGCCCCACCCGAATTTTGTCCTCACTCCAAGTCCATATGCAATGGAAGTACTGAGAGTGTGGAAATGTTTTACGAACATTTAGAGGGTTTTTTCTGTGTAACCACGACACCAATATTTAACTCTGCTGGACATTTAATGGGCAGTCTACACGTTGCCCGGGACATAACTGAAAAAAAACAGGCTGAAAAAACCATTCAGGAAACAGAATCCAGATTTCGCAGGCTTCTGGCCAATGTAGATTTCGTCGCTGTACAGGGGTATAACATGGAAGGGGTCGCAATATATTGGAACCAAGCCTCTGAAATTTTGTACGGTTATACTAAACAAGAAGCGCTTGGCCAGAATCTGATTGATTTGATTATTCCTGATGAAATGCGCTCGCAAGTCCAGAGGGAAATTCAACAGATGACCTCTTCAGCGGAGCCAGTTCCCAGTTCAGAACTTACCTTGAAACGAAAAGATGGTTCGCTTGTTCCTGTATTTTCAAGTCACACATTAATTCGCAAGCATGATGGCTCTCTTGAGCTATTCTGTGTTGACATTGACCTTACTGAAATAAAGAAAACGCAGAATAACCTGCTCCAGGCCAAAAAGCAGGCCGAGGCCGCCAATATTGCCAAATCTGAATTTCTGGCCAATATGAGTCATGAGATCCGTACTCCGTTAAATGGCATAATGGGCATGTTGCAGCTGTTATCTGCTACGGGCCTGAATGAGGATCAGGAGGAACTTGTTAA
>JBHEPK010000328.1:0-996 GCA_046260325.1 Desulfonatronovibrio sp. | reverse complement strand
ATACGCCGCGACCTTAAACTTTTTTTGCTTCTTGCACTTGGAATTTTTAAACAGCCTGTCTAATAATGACTTTTTCAACACGCTGTTAGGGTTACTATCCGTTAATGGCCTGTGATATATATCGTCTCAGGTCATCAGGGGTAAGGCCTGGCAGAGTGATAGCCTCTTTGGGACATGTGGCCTGACAAACACCGCATCCATGGCATTTGGTGGACTCAACGCGAACAACTTTTTTACCTGGCCTGGTATGGCTGTCAATCACCTTGAGGGCGCAGTCAGGGCATACATCCACGCATAGGGCGCAACCATCGCAGCGATCGCTGTTAACGTGTATAATCACGGGAGTTTCTGGAAAATTTTTATCATTGACAAAGTTCATATTTTTATTGTCCTTATTAAATATGTTTAATGTTTATAATCAGGCTGTCTCTCCTGAATTGTTATTAAAGCTTTTTCTATTGTAAATAGACATTTTGATTGATAATCAGTAACAATTAAATAATACCATGGTTTAATGTTGGCAAGGATAAAAAGTGATTATTGTAACTTAATGTTTTCAATAACTTTTTTTTAAATATCATATTTTAACCTCAGGAGGTTATAATGCGCAGAACCCAGGGCGAGAAAGTTTTAAAAGAACTTTTTGAAAGTTCAGACTGGAAGGAAAAGTATGAGGATCAACTCCCCCAGGAGGACATTATTCTCTATAAGTGGAGTGCTGATGAAGCAGAATATGCTGCTCCTTTTTTTTCCACTACCGGCAAAACTATATTGACAGAAGAGACTTGTATTGCCAAACGAAGCCTTTACCTCGGAAGAGATGGCGAAGGAACCCTGTTTCTATATATATGTGAGCAGGAAAAAGAAAGTTACAGGAAAGAAATTCCTGATATGGCCAAAGAATTTGCATGTCTTATGAAGGTCGATAATTTTTTTAAAGAAAAATAGATGTTCTGGTATCTATTTTCCATCTTAGAATCAACTCTTTCATCGTAT
>JBHEPK010000327.1:0-1069 GCA_046260325.1 Desulfonatronovibrio sp. | reverse complement strand
GCGTATGAGTTCATGACAATTGCCCAGACCGAAAGATTTTTTCGAGGTTTTTATCCAGACTGGAATGCTGACATTTATTATTCTCTGGTCAAAAAGATGGGGCTTTCCCATAAGCACAGGGTTGGCAACATGTCCTGCGGCCAGCGTTCTCAGGTGGTGCTCGGGGTGATAATGGCCCAGAACCCGGATCTTTTGATCCTTGACGATTATTCCATGGGCCTGGATGCCGGATACCGCAGGCTCTTTCTTGATGTGCTTCATGATTTTGCAGCCATGGACGGCAAGACCATTTTTGTGACCAGCCATATTGTTCAGGATCTTGAGCAGCTGGTGGATACCATTTTTTTTCTGGATCAGGGCAGGATAATTAGAACCGGTCTTAAGGAATTTCTCAACTCCTTTAAAAAGTATGTTTTTCACTCAAATCCCGGGTCAGATCCTCTTGAAGATGAAGTCATCAAAGGAGTTGAACGCAGAAGAGACCTGGTAACGGTTTATTCATATCATGACCGTGATACTGTCGCAGAACAGCTGTCCAGGCAGGGGGTGGAGGTCAGGGATCTGCGTAAAGAGGACATGACTTTGGAAGACGGCTTCATCGGACTGATGGGGAAATACTGATATGATTTCATCAATTCTGCTCAAGGAATGGCTTAAGCTGAAATATTTTTTTACCGGACTTCTGGTGCTTAACATTGGCGTATGCCTGAAGATCTATTTCGACATCCGGGGGTTGATCCAGTCTGAACATCCTGAAATGATCTGGTATGAGGCAATTCATATGCACAATGTTTTTTTCAAGGATATAATGTTTTTTCCCTTAGTCACGGGCCTGGTCCTGGCCGCGTCCCAGCTTGTGCCGGAAATCAGCCGGCGCAGGATGCGCATATCCCTGCATTTGCCCCTGCACCGCGACTGGCTGATGTTGTCAAGCATTGTCACTGGTCTGTTTTTTTTCTTAATTGTAGCGGGAATATCAGTGGTATTCATTTATTTTACCATACGGGCCTGGTTCCCTTATGAAGTTTCCATGACCGTCCTTACGACCATGGGACCCTGGATCCTGGCC
>JBHEPK010000326.1:528-1084 GCA_046260325.1 Desulfonatronovibrio sp. | reverse complement strand
ATTGCCGGACTTTTTGCCGAACAAAACATTTGTTCCGAATGCATTAAGGCAATAGCGGTTGGGCTGGAGGAACTCTCCAAAAGGTTTAGAAAAGTCTTTGTCGAGGTTATGGGCGAGCATGTGGTCAAGGCGGGCGACTCTGCCGGCCAGGTGGCGCCGGAGATAATTGAGCAGCAGGTGAACCGACAAATGCTGGAGGAATCGGGTGTTGACGAGCGCCAACTGCGGCATTTTCTCCAGGAAGTCGACGCCGGATGGGAACAGTATAAACTTGGCAAAGAGGGGCTGGTGCGGGCGAACCTTCGTCTGGTCATCTCCGACCTGATCCAGGAAGGCAATATTGGCCTGATGAAGGCCGTTGAAAAATTTGATTATCATCGGGGGTATAAATTCAGTACCTATGCCACCTGGTGGATCAGGCAGGCTATTACCCGGGGCATTGCCGATCAGGGAAGAACCATCCGTTTGCCGGTGCACATGATAGAGACGATCAATCGTCTGCTGCGAGTGTCGAAGGACTTTATGCTCGAGGAGCATCGGGAACCGACACCGGAGG
>JBHEPK010000326.1:0-236 GCA_046260325.1 Desulfonatronovibrio sp. | reverse complement strand
TTGACTGTGATCATACCCTGGAAGAGGTGGGGCAATGTTTTGCAGTCACCAGAGAACGTATTCGACAGATTGAGGCGCAGGCTATTATGAAACTGAAGCATCCGTCACGTGTCGAGGAATTGCGAGTGTTTATGACCGACTGATGTATACTGTTGTGGTATACTGATATGATCCGGAGGAAATGATGGCGTCAACCCTCGATTGGATAAACCTCAGTCTTGTTCCCGGCCTGGGGT
>JBHEPK010000325.1:0-1102 GCA_046260325.1 Desulfonatronovibrio sp. | reverse complement strand
ACTCAAACCGCAATTATCCAGACACCAACCTCAGCGCGGTACAGATCGCTTCGGTCGCGGACTCCCTCGCGATGACAAGGTGATAAGTAAGTTTCAATACTGTGCCTAACAAACGTCATTTTCATGGTTCAAGCCGGGACACCCTCTTGAATCTGCTTAGATGCTTCCTGTCATATGAATATACCTGATCAATGTCATTTTTTTCCATTATTGCAACCATCAGGGCATCAACAAAGTCTACATTGAATTCAACATAATCCCGCACAACCTGGTTCATGTCTGTCCTGCCCAAAACGGTCAGCCCTGGGGTATGCAGAATAGCCCTGATTTTTTCAGCTACCTGAATTCGATCAAGCCGGTAAAATGACTCAAGAACCCAGACGACCTCTGCCAGGATAACCTCTGACGTGTACAGATTTATTTGAGATCTGGCCGCTCTGCGCAACAATCCATCCACTTGATCAGCCTTAACCGGATCATCATTAGTCAAATACCTGATGAAGATATTTGTATCCAGAAAGGCCTTTTTCACTCCATCTCCTCCATAACCCTGCAAGCTACAGATTTCTTGGCTGTTTCATACTCCTGACTCGAATCAGCTTCGGGCTTTGGAGATACACTGCCCCGCAGAGACCTGAGTCCCTGAACAGGCTTGAGAATTATACGATCATCCTCAACTACAAATTCCACCCTGTCGCTGGTATTCAAGGCAAAACGCTTTCTGATTTCCATGGGTATGGTAACTTGACCTTTTGATGTAAGAACTGAATTCATAATATTACCTTTCCTGCTATTTAACATTCATCATAGATTCTTAACAATTACAGGTCAAGGCCAGGGTAATATTATTTGCACTGACTCTGGCAATGACAGCTATTGATGATCAATTGAGGGATTAAGGTTTAGCTTCAGCCAAATTTCGGCACGGAAAAGAAAGTTTGTGGTTATGGATTAGTCTTCACTTAACCAAGATGCACCTTCAAAGACTGTCATTGCGAGGGAGTCTTCGAGCGCGGCAATCTCAAACTCAAACCGCAATTATCCAGACACCAACCTCAGCGCGGTACAGATCGCTTCGGTCGCAGACTCCCTCGCGATGACA
>JBHEPK010000324.1:0-1104 GCA_046260325.1 Desulfonatronovibrio sp. | reverse complement strand
TTTTACGTATGCTAAATACGCTGCAACCTTAAACTTTTTTTGCTCCTTGCACTTGGAATTTTTGAACAGTCTGCTGGGTAAGGACTTTTTCAACAGTCTGTTAAACAATTAATTTTATGATATAAGGGGTTTACAATGGCAGAAAAGAATGAATCCTGCAAGACGTGTCCTTCCCAGGCCAAGGACGCTAAAAGCGCCAAACACAGCATACAAAACGAACTGATTAACTCTACCTTATCCAGAATCAAATACAAGATCTTCGTTATGAGCGGCAAGGGTGGAGTAGGAAAGAGTTCTGTAGCAGTTAACCTTGCTGCAGCTTTGGCTAAAAAAGGAAATAAAGTAGGTTTGTTAGATGTTGATATCCATGGTCCGAGCGTTCCTCACCTTCTGGGATTAAAGGGTCTTCTTGATGTGGAAAAAGGTAAAATTATCAGGCCTAAAAAGTATAATGAAAATCTTTCAGTAGTATCCATGGAATCTCTTTTACAGGACCCTGACCAGGCTGTTTTGTGGAAAGGCCCCATGAAAACTTCCGCAATCAGGCAGTTTGTGTCGGATGTATCCTGGGGAGATCTTGATTACCTGATTATTGATTCACCTCCAGGAACAGGAGATGAACCCATGACGGTCCTTAAAACCATACCTGATGCCCTTTGCGTTGTGGTTACCACTCCTCAGGAAATATCCCTGGCAGATGTCCGCAAGTCAATTAATTTCCTACAATATGCCAAGGCCAATATTCTGGGGATTGTGGAAAATATGAGTGGTCTTATTTGCCCGCATTGTTCCGGGGAAGTGTCTTTATTTAAAAAAGGTGGAGGCAAAGACCTGGCTGAAAAGTATGGATTAACCTTTCTCGGTGCAATTCCTCTTGATCCGGCAAGCGTTATTGCTGGCGATCTCGGGAAACCAGTTGTGCTCATAGAGGATGCTTCGCCTGCCAAGGATGCTTTGAATAAGCTTGCTCAATCTGTTGAAGATGCAGCGACCAACAGCTTAGAATCTGTTGCAACCGTGCATAAGTAGTAAATCCTTAATGCGCATGACAACCGAAAAACGAACATTGCGACAAGCTGGACTCCAGACCGCTTCTGTTGTGAC
>JBHEPK010000323.1:0-1109 GCA_046260325.1 Desulfonatronovibrio sp. | reverse complement strand
TATAATAAAGTTGAACAGTTTTCCCAGGAGGAGCGAAAAGCTTACCAGTGGGATAAAATGCAAGAGTTGCTGTATACGGCCCATAAGAAATCTCAGTTTTTTAAAGACAGGCTGGAAAGTGCGGGTCTTGAACCACAAGACATTAAAAGTATAGACGACTGGCACAAGATACCTGTCCTGCCCAAAAAAGATCTTTTAAACATTCAGACAGAAGCCCCAAATCTTGGAGGACTTTTGACATGCACCCCCGGAGAGCTCAGGCATATCTATCTTTCTCCCGGCCCCATTATTGATCCTGAGGCCAGGGAGCCGGATTACTGGGGTTTTGCCGAGGCATTTTACGCTGCAGGATTTCGCCCGCGAGACATTGTTCAGATGACATTCAGTTATCATTTTACACCGGCTGGCCTGATGATGGAAGAACCATTGCATGAAATCGGATGTGCAGTGTTTCCCGCAGGACCGGGCAACACTGACGGACAGATAGATGTCATGACCAGGCTCAAAGTAAACGGTTTTGTGGGTATGGCCAGTTTTTTGAAAATTGTTGCTGATAAAGCTGAAAAAAAAGGCCTGGACCTTAAAAAAGATTTTAATCTTGATGTAGCATTTGTGGCCGCTGAGAGATTGTCTGAATCATTAAGATTTGAGCTTGAAGACCGTTTTGCCATGCGTATAAGGCAGGGTTATGGAACAGCTGATCTGGGTTGTATTGCCTATGAATGTCCTCATAAGTCAGGCATGCACTTATCTAACAGATGTTTTGTGGAGATATGTGACCCTGAGACAAAAAAGCCAGTTCCCCCTGGAGACGTAGGAGAGGTTGTGGTCACTGCTTTTAATAATGCCTACCCCCTGATTCGTCTATCTACAGGGGATTTATCCCGAATCATAGTAGATAAATGCGAGTGCGGCCGCAGTTCCCACAGGCTTCAGGGAATTATGGGCCGTGTGGATGATACAGTAAAAGTCAAAGGTCAGTTTGTGTACCCATCCCAGGTGGCCGAGGCCTTAATTCACTTTACAGAGATCCGTTCCTGGAAGATGGTTACCTCCAACCCAGGCGGCAAAGACAGGATAAGTCTATATCTTCTGGCCCCTCAAGACAT
>JBHEPK010000322.1:0-1131 GCA_046260325.1 Desulfonatronovibrio sp. | reverse complement strand
CGAGTTTTCTGGTTAACGGAGGCCGCAGTATATATGAGGTGGGTAGATTGTTGGGCCATACGCAGATAAAGACGACTATGCGCTATGCACATTTATCTGATGAGACGCTTATGGAAGCGGTAAATGTAGTGCCTTTTGGGGAAGCTGCTTAGTAGTGTGTGGGGGCCACCCTGTAGGGTGCGGGGTGGCCTTGTGAATATGGAAAGCGAGTTTAGTTGTCAGTAATCTTCCGGACCTGATCAGTAAATTGATCCATGGACTCAGCTCTTAAGGAGAAATCAAAAAGGGCATCCAGAATCTCAAGTGACTCAATTTTTTTAATGCGATTAACTATTTCGGGATGTAGTATGCCTAACCTTGAGTTGGCGGCTTTAATAACGGAGTCTCGAGCCTTTTTTACTTCTCCTTCAGTAACCCATTGGGGTTTCTCCATGATGGCGTCGTGGTATCCTTCCTTTCTAAACATATCAGCTATAGTTTCCATAACATCATCTCCTTCTGAAAATTCCTTTTCAGCAATCTTAAAGATTTCAATGTATTCTTCTTTTTTCCTGGACTGGGATAAATATTCCATAAAGGAAATGACAAAATCCCTGAACTTAGTTTCCGGGCGAACCTGTTTGATTAATTTGAATGCAGTAGTCAGGTGTTTAATAAAATCGGGACTGTCAAAGTATCTCCAGATTACCAGTAAGGCCTTAAGGGTTTCAATAAAATCATAATCTTCTGGATTTTCGTTTACTGAGTCATAAAGAATATGTTCAAAGTCAGGAATAAAAGTTCTAAAATCTTCTGAAGGGATGTCCACTAAGTCAGATATATTCTGTTTTTCCCATCCGCTTTCAGAATGAGTTATAAGCACTGGGATGATTAAAGGCAACTTTTTCCCGGTGCTACCAGTTATGTTCTGGTATTGGTCCCAGATTTCCAGGAGATAACGCAGCACTTGTAGCGGGTAGCTCTTCGGATAATAACTTTTATGTTCGAAGAGAAAGTAGGGTTTTACCTCGCACTTCTGACCCTTGACAGGAACACTTGTCAGCAGATCGGAAAAGTATTCCTTGAGGTGGGAGGGGAGAAAGGTATCTTTCTCATATCTGATTTCCTCAAGGATCAGTTTTTCTCTGATAT
>JBHEPK010000321.1:0-1166 GCA_046260325.1 Desulfonatronovibrio sp. | reverse complement strand
CCATTACTGATTTCGACCATAGGAGAAATTAGTGCTTCCGCCTTAGAGGATTTTGCAGTCATAATGTTCAATTTTCAATTGAAGAAAAGAGCTTTGTGGCAGTGCTTCAGCAGTAAGGTAACAATGTCATTATTATGATAAGTAGGCACGGTAAACAATATTTTTTGAATAAAGGACCTCATATGGATGACAACATCCTGGGAAGCAAAATAGAATCAATGGTTGGAAGTAAACGATTCCAGAATCTTGTAATGACGATTATCATTATTAACGGTGTTGTGCTGGGGCTTGAAACATCTGCTGCTGCCATGGCCATGGCAGGTCCGGCGCTTCTGACCATAGACAAGCTTTGCCTTATTTTTTTTGTCATTGAGATACTTTTAAAAATCTATGCCATGCGAGGGCGCTTTTTCCGGGACGGCTGGAATATTTTTGACTTCCTGGTAGTTGGAATATCTCTGATACCCCAGCAGGCAGGGCTTTCAGTGCTGCGTTCATTACGCGCCTTACGAGTCATGCGCATGATATCTATACTTCCCAGCATGCGCAAAGTAGTGTCGGCCATGCTTCATGCCCTCCCGGGGATAGGTTCTGTTGCGGGCATAGTTGCGATTATTTTTTACGTGGGAGCGGTAATCAGTACTAAACTTTTTGGCCAGGCATTTCCAGAGTGGTTTGGTTCTGTTGGAGCATCTTTTTTCACACTTTTTCAGGTAATGACCTTAGAAAGCTGGTCCATGGGAATTGTGCGGCCGGTTATGGAGTTATACCCATACGCCTGGACATTTTTTGTGCCTTTTATCCTTGCAACCACATATACAGTAATCAACCTTGTGGTGGGGATAATTGTCAGTTCCATGGAAGAAAGATCCCTTGAAGACGGAACCAGAATGGACCCTTCAGTAGTTATGAACAGACTGGAAAAAAGGTTGGATACAATTGACGAGACTCTTTCCCAGATTTTAAAGAACAAACGCTAATACCCAACAGAAGCCAGGTTTTCTCTGAGGATGCGGGCCGAATTGCGCAGCGCGAGAGAGATTGCCGCGCTCGAAGACTCGCTCGCAATGACAGCTTACAGCCACAGACGTGGTTACGCAACACCTGTCATTGCGAGAGAGCGTAGCGAACGAAGCAATCTGTATGGCAAAACCATAATATTCTGA
>JBHEPK010000320.1:0-1184 GCA_046260325.1 Desulfonatronovibrio sp. | reverse complement strand
ATACAGGGTAATGCAGCGTCTTAATCCCTGGATAGAGGACCAATCTGCCTGGCCTGGACATGCAATCCGTCATCTTCCTGAAAACTATATCGTTAGATCCCTCAGTCCTGATTTAAGCAAGGACAAGGTGACCATGATCATCGGACCCAGGCAGGCCGGCAAGTCTACCCTGGCCTGGAAAACCATCAGCAGTTCCCTTAAACCCTTTGTTTTTATAAATTGTGAAGAACAACTTCTGAAAGAAGTTTGTACATCTCCGGCCTTATTCTTAGATGAGATGGACAGGCTGGCTCCTGATGCAGCCGGGTATTTTTTTGAGGAAGCACAACACCTTGAAGAAGCGGGACTGTTTTTAAAGGGGCTTGTTGATCTTAAGCCTGGGAAGGAAATAATGGTCACCGGTTCATCCAGTTATCACCTCAAGTCCAAAACCAGGGAGTCTTTGGCTGGGAGGGCCATCAGGGACGTTCTGTTTCCTTTTGAACTCAGGGAGCTTGTTTCGGGAAACATGTCTCAAACAGTGACCAGAATGAAAGCTCTGGAAATCTGGAACGAGCTTGCTCTTTACGGAGGATATCCTGAAGCCTGGCTCAGCAGAAGCAGGCAGGATGTTCTGGGGCGGCTAACAGAAGCCTTTGTGCTGAGAGATGCGTCAGACCTTTACCAGATCAAAAATCCTTCGGCATTCAGGAAACTCATGGAACTGGCGGCATCTCAAGTTGGTAGTATGACAAACTATTCTAATTTTGCTGAAAATCTGGGCATCAGCGTAAATACAGTCATCCAGTATCTAAGCATTCTTGAAGAAATCCATATTATCAGACTTGTACCTCCTTTTGTGGGTGGTAAACGAGCGGAGATAACTTCACGTCCGAAAATTTTCTTTTTTGACAATGGGATAAGGAATTATCTCTTTGGAGGATTTGATGACCTGGCAAACAGGGGGGATAAAGGCCAGCTTATGGAAAACCTGGTTTTCTCTGAACTATGCAAATCTCTGAACACGCCTAAAGATCAGGTCTATTACTGGAGGAGCACTTCAGGTGCTGAAGTGGATTTTGTTCTTGAATCCGGAAACCGGCTTGTGGCCGTGGAGGTAAAGTCTGGAGCAATGAAAAAACCCAAACTGAGCAGATCACTCAGGAGCTTTATTGAGGCTTATAATCCGGATAGAGTGTATGTGG
>JBHEPK010000032.1:0-15333 GCA_046260325.1 Desulfonatronovibrio sp. | reverse complement strand
CCTGCCAGTACTGTCCCATCTCCACCAAGAGCACCGTATTCCAGAAATATATCCACGCCTGATTTTTCAAGCTTAGACAGCATGTGCTTCCTGGTTGAACTGATGATACTTTTCTTTCTGTTCTGAAGTCTGCCAAAATCAAATTCAGCATTCCCCCTGGCAAGTCTCAGCCTCTTCTGGCTTTCCAGCTCTGTAAAAGCTGATGTAGCACTTAGAAAAAGCTTAGTAGGGATGCAGCCTCTATTCAGGCAAGTTCCACCAATCTGACCACCTTCCACCAGGGCTGTTTTCAGATTATTTTCAGCCGCCTTAAGCGCAGCCTCATAGCCACCAGGACCTCCGCCTATTACCACAAGATCATACTTCATAATACACCAGAATTATATTTTGTACCTGTTATCATAGTAATTATATTTCAAAAACTACATGCACAATTTCATACTCCTCGCTGCCAGGACCTCATCAAGCCGGGTAACGTGAGTATTTCTTGGTGAACCTTTAATAAATTCAGGGGTCTCTTCAGCCTGTTTTAAAATCTCAATAAAATCATCAACAAAAGTATCCAGGGTTTCCCTGCTCTCTGTCTCTGTGGGCTCAATCATCATACATTCCTTAACAATAAGAGGGAAATACACTGTAGGGGCATAATGCCCTTTGTCCAGAAGCGCCTTGGCTATATCAACAGCCCTGACCCCCTTTTCAGCCTGATTGACTGCTGAGGCTACAAATTCATGCATACATATTCTGTTGTGAGGAATATGAAGGTGATTTTCCAATTTTTTTCTTAAGTAGTTGGCAGAGAGAACAGCATTTTCAGAAACACGCAGCAGCCCCTCCCTGCCCAGGCGAAGAATATAAGCGTAAGCCTTGAGCATTACTGCAAAATTCCCATAAAACGGGGCAATATACCCAATGGAATCGGGATAGTCATACTTTAGAAAAAACTGTCCATCATCAAGGCGCACCACTCTGGATATGGGAAGAAAGGGTTCAAGTTTTTTATTGACCCCCACAGGGCCTGAACCAGGTCCACCGCTGCCATGAGGTGTACCAAAGGTCTTATGCAGATTCAGGTGAACCACATCAAAACCTGCTTCACCAGGAAGCATCCTGCCAAGAACCGCATTAAGATTGGCACCATCATAATAAAGCAGACCATCGACTGAATGAATGAGATCAACAATTTCCGACAGATGTGTTTCAAAAAGCCCCAGGGTGTTGGGACAGGTCATCATTATTCCAGCCGTTTCTTCATCAAGGACTTCCTTGAGGGCTGAAGGATCAATTATCCCGTCTCTGGATTTTATGGACAGAACATCATACCCGGCAATGGCTGCGGATGACGGATTAGTACCATGGGCAGAATCAGGAACGATTATTTTGGTCTTGTGATTACCTTTTTTGCGATGATAAGCAGCCATAAGCATCGCACCGGTGAGCTCTCCATGGGCTCCGGCCATAGGCTGGAGAGTGTATGCATCCATTCCGGTTATCCGGCAGAGCAGATCTTCCAGGTCATAAATCACCTCTAAGGCTCCCTGAGTATAAAGACCAGCTCCTTTGAGCTGGGGCAAAAGCGGATGCAGGTCTGTAAAAGCAGGAAGTTGCGCCACCTGTTCCATGAACTTGGGGTTATACTTCATGGTACATGAACCTAAGGGATAAAAATTTGAATCTACCCCAAAGTTACGCCTGGAAAGCTTGGTAAAATGGCGTACGACATCCAGTTCACTCACCTGCGGCAGGTCAGGAGGTGACTTGCGAATCAATTCCCCGGGCAACAAATTATTACGCGCATCCTCATCATTTTTCTGAAAGGCACTTAAACGCCCTTTTACAGATTGTTCAAAAATTGTTTTCATTGAGCTTCCCCCTGATCAGTTCGCATAAAACTCCTATATCCTGTCGGCTGACCTTTTCAGTGCAGGCCACAAGAAGACAATTTTCCATGTCCGGGTAATACCTGCTTAGAGGAAAGCCCGGCACATATCCCTTGCGAACCATATCCCCAATAAGATCATAGGCATTAATGGGCAGCTTAAGAGCAAATTCATTCCCGAAAGGAGCTTTGTTCAAAAGTTCCACTCCTTCAATGGAAGTCAGTTTCGAGGCTGCGTAGTGAGCCAGATCTATACTTTTCAAAGCTGTTTGACTAAGGCCCTCCGGGCCCATGAGACAAACATAGGCCAAGGCCTGCAAAGCACACAGGCTTTGATTGGAACAGATATTTGATGTGGCCTTTTCCCTTCGGATATGCTGCTCTCTGGCCTGAAGAGTCAACACATACCCGGTCCTGTCCTCACTATCCTTAGTACGCCCTGCTATTCTACCCGGCATCTGCCTGATGAGCTTGCGGTTGCAGGTCATGATTCCCAGATAAGGCCCGCCAAAGCTTAAGGGCAGACCTAAGGACTGTCCCTCGGCAACGGCAATATCAGCGCCCATTTCACCCGGGGTTTTAAGGACACTCTGCAAAAGAGGATATACTGAAATTATTGAGATTATCCCAAGATCGCGGCACTTG
This sequence comes from Desulfonatronovibrio sp., assembly GCA_046260325.1. Classification (GTDB taxonomy): domain Bacteria; phylum Desulfobacterota; class Desulfovibrionia; order Desulfovibrionales; family Desulfonatronovibrionaceae; genus Desulfonatronovibrio. The sequence goes on along the minus strand of JBHEPK010000032.1, from coordinate 12,809 downwards.
GAAAAAAGCTCGCTGTAATCGGAAATGTTCCCGAAAAAACTGGGATTCTGGACAATCAATGCAGCGCAGTCTTCATCCATGGCCTCTTCAAGATTCTGTACTGCTGCCAATCCCTGATTATGGTCAATTACTCTGAGCTCAAGATGCAAATTTTTGGTATAGCAACTAAGCATTGATTGATAAATAGGACTCAGATCCGCAGATATAATAATACGTTTACGCTTGGTCTGACGCACAGCCATCATCATGGCTTCATAAATCGCAGTTCCTCCGTCATAAACCGAAGCATTGGCAAAATCCATATCCAACAGCCTGCACATTGCACTCTGATACTCAAAAAGGGCCTGCAGGCTTCCCTGGGATGCTTCCGCCTGATACGGAGTATAGGCCGTATAAAACTCTGAACGTGAAACAAGGGCTGGACCGGCAGCAGGAATATAGTGATCATAAAACCCTGCCCCGAGAAAACTTTTAAGTCCGGTACTGTTTAAGGATGCAAGCTTTCTGATATATTCAACAACCTCCATTTCACTTTTGCCTGGAGGTATGTGAAAGTCGCCCGGCCGTAAATCTTTGGGGATATCCTTGAAAAGATCATCCATAGCCCCAAGCCCGATGACCTCAAGCATTTCTTTTTGCTGTTGCGAAGTATGTGGTATATAAGGCATTGTGTATCAAACCTTCAGGCAGTTAATCGCCTTGGATTAATAGAGCGTATTCATCTGCGCTCAAAAGATTGGAAACTGTTGTGGCTGACTTGATCCGGACTATCCAGCCCTTGCCAAAAGGGTCCTCATTGATGAGTTCAGGAGCATCTTCCAGATCTGTATTCACTGCAATTATCTCTCCGGATATTGGAGCATATATTTCACTTGCAGCCTTAACAGACTCCACTACAGCCATTTCTCCTCCCCGCTCAACGATCTTGCCCACCTCGGGCAACTCCACAAAAGTAATATCCCCTAACTGCTCCTGGGCAAAAAAGGTAATTCCGGCTGTAAAACATTCACCATCTTCATTCACCCATTCATGGGATCTGGTATACTTAAAATCCTGAGGTAACATTAACCTTGTCCTCCTTGGTTTATTATTTGAAATATCTTATCTATTGAGCACATTGTTTACGTTTGTCACTTTGAAGTCTATCAATTATCGAAATAGAAAGACAACGGATTGGATCTATCGCAAAAAACATAGTGAATAGTTACCATCCAAACTTAATATTCTGCTATATGTTCCTTGAAAAAAAAACAATATCAAAAACCTGAGCAAAGTTGGCCGGGAAAATTGATTTTAACCCGATGATTGTCTATCTTCCCTTAACACTTAACACTTAACACTTAACACTTAAAACTTTCAAAATGAAAATAACTATCAGCAATATTTCCAAAAATTACAGCGGCGAAGAACTGTTCAAAGACCTGAGCTTTGAGGTCAATCCAGGCAACCGCCTGGCAGTGACCGGTCCCAACGGCTGCGGCAAAAGCACAATTCTGAAAATGATTGCCGGCCTTGTGGAGCCTGATACAGGCAATATTTCCAGGCCGAGGGGAATGCGCACAGGGTATGTGGCCCAGGAACTTCAGGACCATGAGCTTGACTCATCCCTTCTGGAGTATGTTCTGGACGTCCTTCCTGACTGGGGTCAATTCTGGCGTACATGGAAAAAGGCTATTGCGCTGAAAGATAATGATCAGCTGACAAAATTGTCCCATATTCAGGCTGAAATGGAAGAATCTCATGGCTATAACCCGGAATACAGGGCTGAAAAAATCCTTTCCGGACTGGGGTTTGAAGAAAAAACATTTAATTCACCCTTAAGACTGTTATCTGGAGGATGGAGGGAAAGAGCCAAACTTTCCCGGGTTCTGCTTCAGGGAGCTGATGTCCTTATTCTGGACGAGCCAACCAATCATCTGGACATGGAAGCCGTCCTCTGGCTTGAAGACTATCTCCTCAACTTTTCCGGCATTCTTGTGCTTGTGGCCCATGACCGCTTCTTTCTGGACAAGGTAACCACCCATATCCTTCACCTGGGTTTTGATAAACCATACTTTCGACAGGGCAATTACAGCTCATTTATAACATGGCACGAACAAAGGGAAATTCTTAAAGATAAGGAACGGGAAAAGATCTCCGGCCAGATCAAACACCTTAAATCTTTTGTGGATCGATTCAGATATAAGGCGACCAAAGCCAAACAGGCTCAGGCCAGACTGTCAAAAATGGATAAGCTTTCATCTCGAATGAATGAATTTTCTTCAGACCAGAAAGGAAAGAGCCTGAATTTTTCCTGGCCTCTTCCCAGAAAAGCCAGCCGGGTAGCCATAACCTGCTCTGATATTGATTTTACTCATGAAGGAAAGCCCCAGATATTTGAAGATATCAACTTTCAGGTCTTTGATGGACAGAAAATCGCCCTTATGGGTCCCAATGGGAGCGGAAAATCAACTCTGTTTAAACTTATCATGGGACAGCTTTTACCTGACAAAGGAACTGTAAAATTAGGACAGAACACCTGGCCCGGTTACTTTACCCAGCATCAGACCGACACCTTGGTTCTGGAAAATACTGTCATCACGGAAATAAGAAGGCTTGCCAGAGACAACCCCACTGAAGAGGAGATACGTTCCGTACTGGGTCTTTTTATGCTTGATGAAACTTTCTGGGACAGAAAAACAGCAAGCCTCAGTGGCGGTGAAAAAACACGCCTTATTTTGGCTTCGCTTTTTCTTGTCAAGGCCAACCTGCTTTTATTGGATGAGCCTACCAATCATCTGGACATGGAAAGCAGGGAAGCCCTCATAGCCGCACTTAATGATTTTCCTGGAGCAGTATTTATGATTGCCCATGATCGGTTTCTGTTATCTAAAGTAGCGAAAGAAGTCTGGTCTGTTGATAATTGCGGAATCGTTCAGCATGGAGTTGATTTTGACCAGTTTTACCGAAACTATATAATTAAAACTCAGGAAAATATCCGCCCTGACTCTTTGCAGGAAGGTTCCACAACACACAAAAAAGAGGAATGCTCCCAGAAACAAAAACGTAGACAGGAAGCACAGCTTCGAAATGAAATCTATCAACTACTTAAGCCTTTAAAACAGGAATACAGCCTCAAGGAAGTCAGGCTTGAAAAATGTCTCATTAGACAGGAAGAAGTCGAGACAACCATGGCTCTGCCTGAAACCTACCAGGAACCAGAAAAGTTCAAAGCCCTCAGCAAAGAATACCAGAGTTTGGTTGAAGAAAACGAAAACCTTATGCACAGCCTTGAAAGTCTTGAAAAAAAAATCATGGATCTTGAGTCCAAAAAGCCGTAATTTTTCATGGAATGGATAAAAGTAGCTGCTGGAATAGTGGTTAAAGAAGGCCTGGTGCTAATCGTTAAGAGGCCACCAGGCAAAACCCTGGCCGGATTCTATGAATTTCCCGGAGGTAAAGCCGAGTCTGGAGAATCTGTTGAAAATGCTCTTAAAAGAGAGCTCCAGGAAGAAATCGGCATAAAACCTCTTGATTTCTGGTTGTGGACCAGCATTAAAAAAAGCTATGATCATATCAATGCCCATGTACATTTTTTTATTGTTAAAGATTTTGAAGGACAGATTCATTCCAGAGAAAAACAGGAACTTATCTGGACCCATCCAGCAGGTTTTGATGATAAGAATTTTTTGCCCGCTGACAGGGAAATTTTAAAAAAGGTTGTCCATATCTTATGAATGAAAATTCTCCAGCAGCAAGGCTCATTAAATGGGCCGGTCTTGACGAGAAGCAGATAAAGATTGTTCAGGCAGAACAGTCCAAGCAGAGGCTGGACTTTGCCAGGGCAGCTCTTTCTGTAAAAATTGTTTCGGAACAGCAATACCGGGATTTCATGGCTCAAAGTCTTGGCCTGCCTGTTGTTGAGCCAGGGGCAATGACTATTTCAGAATCTATCATGGATATTCTGGATAAGTCCAAGTGGAATAAATACCAGGCAGTCCCATTTTATATTCACGGGAAAAAGCTGTTTCTATCCTGTTTTGAAGCGGACAATATTACTGCCTTAGATGATATTCGCTTTGTCACGGGACTGGAACCGATAGTTCATCTTGCCACAAAATCCTCCATAGCCAAAGCTCTGGAAAAATTCCGGGATAAAGGCGGTGACAATTTTGATGACCTGCTGGCAGATATGGCTTCTCAGGATATATCTGTAAGTGAAAAAAAAGAAGAAAGGGATGATTCCTCAACCCTTGAGGCTGCTTCTCAGGTTCCTGTGGTCAAGATGGTCAATCTGATTATTATGGAGGCCATCAACAAAAAAGCTTCAGATATACATATTGAGCCCTATGAAAAGGAATTCAGAGTCAGGATGCGCCTTGATGGGATGCTAAAAGAAGCCATGCGTCCTCCCGTTAGCATGAAGAACGCCATAATTTCCAGAATAAAAATCATGTCTCACCTGAATATAGCTGAGAAAAGACTTCCCCAGGATGGCCGCATCAAGGTCAGAACACCTGACGGCAAAGCCATGGAATTTCGGGTATCCATTCTTCCTACTTTGTTCGGAGAAAAAGTGGTCATGCGTCTTTTGGATAAATCAGCCCTGCAGGTGGATATGGTCAAGCTTGGCTTAGAGGAAAGTTCTTTCAATGCCTTTGAGTCAGCCATAAAAAAACCTTACGGCATGGTCCTGGTAACAGGACCCACTGGTTCAGGAAAAACAACATCCCTTTACTCGGCCATTATGGAACTGAATAAAGAGGGAGTAAATATCTCCACAGCTGAAGACCCTGTGGAATTCAGCCTCCAGGGCATTAATCAGGTTCAGGTCATGGAAGATGTGGGACTGACATTTGCCTCTGCCCTGCGTTCTTTTTTGCGTCAGGACCCTGATATTATCCTTGTGGGCGAGGTGCGCGACCTTGAAACCGCTGAAATTGCAGTCAAGGCAGCTTTGACAGGGCACCTTGTCCTGGCCACCCTGCATACTAATGATTCCGCCTCCAGCCTGACCAGAATGGTGAACATGGGTGTGGATGGTTTTCTCGTGGCATCAGCTGTTAACGTGATCATGTCCCAGCGCTTGGTGCGCAGGCTTTGTCCTGTATGCAAAGCACCTGATGATATTGACGAACCTGCCCTTAAAGATATGGGGATGACCAGCGACGAGATTGCCAGAGCAAAGATATTTCAGGCCTATGGGTGCGATGAATGCAGCCAGACAGGTTACCGGGGCAGAACCGGACTGTATGAGGTACTGACAGTAAGCAGCAGAATCCAGGAACTGATTCTTGCCGGTGCCAACGAACTGGAGCTTAGAAAAGCAGCCATTGAAGAGGGTATGATTACCATGCGCAGAAGCGGACTTATGAAGATGGCTGCAGGGATTACGACTGCCCAGGAAGTATTGAGAAGCACCAATTTATAACAGCTTGTTAAAAAAGCCCTTATCAGACCCTCATGAGGTAAGCCATGCCGATATTTATTTACAAGGCCAGAAACCGGGCAGGAAAAAAGGTCAAAGGAGATCTTGATGCTCCCAGCTTGGACATGGCAGAAACCGTCCTCAAACGACGAGGCTTCTCTGAAACAAAGGTCAAACCCAAGCCCAAGGATATATTAGAAGGAACGTTTCTTGAGGGCGGGGTCAGTTCCAGGGACATGGTTGTTTTCAGCAGACAATTTTCCACCATGATCAATTCAGGAGTGCCCATACTCCAATCCCTGCAGGTTATGTGTGAGCAGACAGAAAACAAAAAACTCAGAAGAAAACTGTATGAGGTCAAAAACGATATTGAAAGCGGGTCTTCACTGTATGAAGCACTGAACAAGCATAATGACGTTTTTGATGACCTGTATACCAATATGGTTGATGCAGGAGAAACCGGAGGTGTCTTAGATGTTGTCCTTGACCGCCTGGCTCAGTACATAGAAAAGGTGGCAAGGCTTAAGGCCAAAGTCAAAAGTGCCATGATTTATCCAGGGGTTATTGTTACAGTGGCCATAGCTGTTATTGCCATTATCCTGATTTTTGTCATACCCACTTTTGAACAGATGTTTGCGGATTTTGGCGGTGCCCTGCCTGCACCAACTCAAATTGTTATTAATCTCAGCCGCTTTGCCAAGGGCAATATTTTATACATTATTCTGGGGATTGTAGCCGCATTTATTGCCTTTAAAATGTTTTACAGGTGGGAACGGGGAAAAATTCTGGTTGATAACTGGATACTTTTTGTTCCGGTATTCGGACCATTGCTTCGCAAAGTAGTGGTGGCCAGATTCAGCCGTACACTGAGCACCATGATTTCCTCCGGAGTGCCTATTCTCAATGCATTAGATATTGTTTCCAGAACATCCGGCAACAAGACGGTTGAACATGCGGTTCAGGATGCCAAAAAAAGTATATCAGAAGGCCAGACATTATCAGAACCCCTTGACGAAACAGGCATTTTCCCGCCCATGGTCATTCACATGATATCCATTGGCGAGACTACAGGGGCACTGGACAGCATGCTTGGGAAAATAGCTGATTTTTATGATGATGAAGTTGACGTGGCAGTTGATACTTTGACCTCACTCATAGAACCTATTATGATCGTAATTTTGGGAGTTATTGTAGGGGGGCTGGTCATAAGCATGTATCTGCCCATCTTTCAGATTGCCGATGTAGTCGCGTGACCTGCTTAAACAGTTTCCATTCCGAAAGTCTTTCTTTCCGGAAACAAGGAGTTTTGCAACATTAAGAAAACAGGGCAGGCTCCAGGGCTAAAATTTAGTGAACAGATACCTTCAAACTATCGTATTAACCAGTATATAAATAACAAGGAGCGTGATCTTGAAAATCAGTGAGCTCGTATCCGGCAAAAGTCCTTTCTTCTCTCTTGAATTTTTCCCTCCGAGAGAAAAAACTGCCTGGCCCGGATTTTTTGAACAGGTGGAAAAACTTAAAAAAATTAATCCATTATTTGTGTCAGTAACCTATGGTGCGGGCGGAAGCACCCAGGACTATACCCTTGAAATCGTAACAAAAATGAAAAATAAGCTGGATCTGGAACCCATGGCACATTTGACTTGTGTGGGGGCATCCAGGGAAAAAATTCAGAATTTCTTAGACAGCCTTGAAAATGCAGGTGTTCAGAATGTTCTGGCCCTGCGCGGCGACCCTCCTCAGGGTGAAAAGAAGTTTGTTCCTGACAGTGAAGAATTCCAGTATGCTTCTGACTTGGTGGGCTTTATCAGGTCTGCTTATCCTGATTTATGTGTGGGAATTGCTGCTTATCCTGAAGGCCATGTAGAAGCTTCAAACTTAGATGAAGATCTGTCATTTTTAAAGAAAAAGCTGGATTTGGGAGGAGATTTTGCCATTACCCAGCTTTTTTTCGACAACAGCCTTTACTTTAATTTTGTGGAAAAAGCCAGATCCATGGGAATTGACAAGCCCCTTATTCCTGGAATCCTTCCAGTCACAAGCTTGAACATCATAAAAAAAAGCATCAGCTTAAGTGGTGCATCTCTTCCTCCGGGCTTTATGGAAACCTTGGAAGAGGCTGAACAACGAGGCGGAGCAGAAGAAGTCAAAAAAGTCGGAACTGACCTCGCCATAGCCCAGGTTAAAGGACTCTTGGAAGGAGGTGCGCCCGGAGTTCACCTTTACACATTGAACAAGGCAGAAACCTGCTTAGAAATTGTCCGGAATTTCCAAGGGTAAGCTTAATCTATAAAAGAAATCTACTCAACAAAACCTCCCTGCCAGTATCCTGGGCAGGGTTAATTATTCAGGAGAAGTATTTATGTCAAAGAAACCAGTTGTAGCAGTTGTTGGCGCCACAGGCGCTGTGGGACGGGAAATGCTCAAAACCCTGGAACAGAGAAATTTTCCGGCTGAAAAAGTAATTGCCCTTGCATCATCCAGATCAGCGGGCTCTAAATTAGAATTCAAAGGCCAGGAACTGACTGTTCAGGAATTAAAAGAGGATTCATTTAAGGGTATTAATATAGCTATCTTCTCAGCTGGAGGAGAAACCTCTGAGAAGTTTGCACCTGTGGCTGTAAAATCCGGCTGTGTTGTGGTGGACAACTCCAATGCCTGGCGCATGGATGAAAATGTCCCACTTATTGTCCCGGAGGTAAACCCCCAGGATCTGGAAAAACATAAGGGGATCATTGCCAATCCCAACTGCTCCACCATCCAGATGGTGGTGGTCTTAAAACCGCTGCATGATGCTGGAAAGATAAGAAGGGTTATTGTCTCCACCTACCAGGCAGTGTCCGGGTCCGGGCAGAAGGCTGTGCAGGAACTGGAAAAACAGGTCAAGGATCTCTTTTCCATGAAGGAAGTTGAACCTGAGGTATATCCATACCAGATTGCCTTTAACTGTCTGCCCCATATTGATGCCTTCCTTGACAATGACTACACAAAAGAAGAGATGAAGATGGTCAATGAAACCAGGAAAATAATGGGAGACGAGAATATAAAGATCACTGCCACCACTGTAAGGGTACCTGTATTTTACGGCCATAGTGAATCTTTAAACATTGAAACTGAAAACAAAATTACTCCCCAGGAGGCCAGAGCAATCCTCAGCCAGGCCCCGGGGATTAAGGTTCTGGATAACCCGGCTGAAAAAATCTATCCTATGCCCATATTTGCTGCAGGTGAAGATGATACATTTGTGGGCAGAATCCGCACTGATGAAACCATTGAAAATGGCCTGAACATGTGGGTTGTGGCAGACAATATCCGCAAAGGCGCTGCACTTAATGCTGTCCAGATTTCTGAACTGCTGGTGGAAAAAGGCTTACTCTAATTCCGGATTTATTATAAAAAGGAGAACTTCGTGACAGCCATTGCTTCAACCAAGGATTATGTAGACCGCCTTCTGGAACTGCCAAGACCAGGAGAACAGAATATATTTGCCTTTTATGACCATCGCCTGGGGATGATCTGCAAAGACCCGCGCCTGATGCTTATCCCCTTGGATGATCATCTAATCCACAGAGGTGATGGTGTCTTTGAAACAGTTAAGTTTATAAATGGCCGGATCTACCAGTTTGATGCCCATTTAGAGCGCATGGAGAAAAATTGCCGGGCTATCTTTATGCAGCCCCCAGTTCCCTTTGCTAAGATAAAAGAACTGGTTTTGGATGTTGCCAGGGCAAGCAATGAAAAAGATGGTTATCTGAGTCTGTTTATCGGGCGCGGACCAGGGGGTTTTTCCATTGACTTCAGGGAATGCCCCTCTTCCAGCCTGTATATTGTAGCCAGAAAATACAATTATCTTCCCCAAAGTTTCTGGGAAAAAGGAGTCACTGCCTTCAAATCTGAAAGGCCAGCCAAGCAGAGTTACATGGCTAAGATCAAATCAGTCAACTATCTGCCTAATGTACTCATGAAAAAAGAAGCAGTGGACAAGGGCTACGATTTTGCCCTGTGCTTTGATGAAAATGACTGTCTGGCAGAAGGCTGCATAGAAAATGTGGTGATTGTAAATGATCAGGGCAAAATTGTTATTCCTGATTTGAATAATGCTCTGACCGGCACTACTCTGATGCGGGCCATTGACCTTATTAAAAATGAAGTTCCTTTTATCTTCAGATCCATCCAGGAATCAGAAATTTATGAGGCTAAGGAAGTAATTCTGCTGGGTACTACCTTAGATGCTGTCAGTATAGTCAGGTATAATGGAAAGCCAATACATGATGTTCGCCCAGGTCCCGTGAGCAGAAGACTCAGACAGCTTCTCATGGAAGACCTGGAAAAAAACGGCACTGAGTTTTGATTGGCGGCAATCAAAATCCAACCCTAACTTATTATATCTGCTGAAAGAGTCATGGTTCAGCAGCCTGTTATTAAAGACCTGTAAAGATCGATATAATCAGCTGTCATTTTTTTCAGGCTATGATTCTGCAAAACATATTCATGAGCTTTTAGTGTCTGTTCCTGGTATCTCCCGGGTTGAACTAAAAGCTCATTTATTTTTTCAGATAGACATTCATGGTCTTCCACAGGACAAACAAGGCCCCTGCCGGAAACCAGATCTCTAAGTCCACCTGCGGATGTAGAAACAACAGGCACTTTATACCTGAATGCATCTAAAACACTGCTCCCCAGACCTTCTTCTCGGGAACTCATTGCAAAAACATCAAATATGGGGAAAAAACCCTCCACTTCCTTTTCAAATCCCATGAGCAGATAATCATTCTCCAACTCCAGACGCCGTACTTCTCTGCTCACATTTTCCTGCAATTCACCATTTCCAAAATGGAGAAAAATAAACTTCCTGGAAGATATCTTTTTTAAATGGTGAATTGCCCTGACCATGGTCAGGGGATCTTTATGCGGAACCATGGCCGCTACGCTGGCAATTATTGCAAAACCCTCATACTTTTTTTTCAACTGAACCGCTTTTTCTGAAGCAGAGAGAACATTCCTTGAGCTATCAATGCAGCTCGGAATCACTGGTATTTTGGCCTGAGGGCAGAAATCTTTTAGAATATCCTTAATAGCCGGTGATATGGCCACCAGCTGGTGGGTGAAATGATATTTGAGTTTTGCAACTAAGCCTGACGGCTTAAAATCCACCCTTCTGGTATAAACAACCGGCCTGCTGTGGAAAGGTCTGGTCAACACTGATAGACTCTGGCCTTTACCGGTCTGAGCATGGAGCAGGTCAAACTTCCTGCCATGCTTCAAAAGAAACCTGAAGGCCTCTTTCTGATTCCTGACCTCATGAATAGATAATGATTTTGCTTTGGCCTGCTGGGACATGGGGTAACCTCTCAGACACAATAGCTCAGCATTATGTCCTGCCTGTTTTAACCCCATCAATGTAAAAAGGGTCTGACGCTCACCCCCGCGCCAGGTTTTTTCAGTATTTATCTGTAAAATTTTCATATTATCACACTAAAATATTTAACAGCCTGTCAAAGAAATAATATTAATCATCCACTATAACCAGCAGAGATGATGCTGAAATTTCCAGGGAACAATCCATGCCGTATTCCAGCATTGTTATCTTTTCATCAGTTAGACCAAGGTTCTGCATCAGATATACTTTTTTCTGCTGAGTTAAGCTTGTCAAAACCGGCTCAAACCAGACCAGACTTGAACCTAAAAGAATCACCACAAGAGAAAAATCTTTTATCTGACTGATAATATCATCCGGATTTCGGCCATGCACACTCAAAACTTTTGCATCTGTCCAGGCCAGCCCTAATCTGGACAGAGCCAGCTGAACAGAGCTGATGCCTGGAATAATCCTGCACCTGTTCATACCGAATATTTCTATAACCAGCCTGCTCAGACTGAAACAACCAGGGTCACCGCTAACCAGAACGCCAACACTTAAATCTTCGCAGGAATCCTCTATCTGTTTCAAGATAGTTGCAACATCTTTCTGAGTATAAATGACATTCTGGGGCAGCGATTTAAACAGGCTGATTAGTTTCTCAGGGCCCATGACCATCTCACAGTTCTGGACTGCCTGGATGGCCTGTCCTGTCAAATATTCTGCAGAACCTGGCCCGCATCCAATAATATGAATTTTTTTCTCAAGCAAAACTGGTGCTCCTGTATACTAACTTCTCAACATTACTGTCAGCCTGCTGCAACTATTTACCATTTATCCTGTGTCCTCCAATACTAACTATTGCCATTATGAAACTCAATGTATAACCTTGGATCATAATCATAACAGGCTGGTTGCTGGAGGATGAACATGACTGATATTGAAAAGGCGAATATGCTTGAGGCCATAAACCTGTCCGGAACGAATATCCACAAGGCCCATGGTGGTCCCTTTGGAGCGGTTGTGGTTAAGGATGGAAAAATAGTAGGCAAAGGCTATAACCAGGTTATTTTGACCAACGACCCCACTGCTCATGCAGAGATCTTAGCCATCCGTGATGCCTGCGGAAAACTCGGTACTTATCAGTTATCTAACTGTGAAATATATTCCAGCTGTGAACCCTGCCCCATGTGTCTAAGTGCAATCTATTGGGCCAGAATTGACAGGCTTTTTTTTGGATGCACCAGAAATGATGCCCAGGAAATTGGATTTGATGACAACCTTTTTTATGATGAGATCAAGCTGCCTGCTGAAAAAAGGTCTGTACAGACTAAGCAGATCATGCGCAATGAATCCATAAAAGTTTTTAATAGATGGAAACAGCTTCATATTGATCCAGCATACTGATATATTGTTTTACAGGCAAATAAACCAACAAAGGAGGAAAGAAAATGAGTGGAAAAGAACAGGATTATTATCGTTCCCTTTATGAGATCGCCAAGGTCATCAATTCAAGCCTTGACCCTGCCAGCGTGCTTAACAAAATAGTTCGCCAGGTTACTGAGGCTTTGAAGCTCAAAGCTGCTTCCATCCGCTTACTCGACAAAGAAGGGAAAAGACTGCTCCTGGGTTCAGCCCACGGACTCAGTAAAGGTTACGTTCGCAAGGGTAGCGTGGAGGTGAACAAAAGTGGACTGGATCAGGAATCCCTTTCAGGAAAAAATGTCACTATTAAGGATGCCTGCTCTGATCCCCGTTTTCAGTATCCTGAAAAAGCTAAGGAAGAAGGCATAGCATCGCTCGTTGTTGTTCCCCTGATGGTGGATCAAAAGAGCATTGGAGTTCTCAGGGGATATTCAGACACATGCCGGGAATTTACTTCAGATGAAATTGAATTCCTGACCATCATTGCCAATTTAAGCGCCATTGCTATTGAAAACGCCAGGCTGCATCAAAAACTCAAGCTCGACCATGAATTGCAGGAAGCTTTTGATTACAGACTTTTTGAAGACTAACAGCTTGTTGAAAAAGTCCTTACCC
>JBHEPK010000319.1:0-1198 GCA_046260325.1 Desulfonatronovibrio sp. | reverse complement strand
GTCCCATCTCTTTCCGGGTGCTTCATGTTTCTCAGATGTGAAGCTTTGAAGGAAGTCGGGCTTTTTGATGAGCGATTTTTTCTTTATTTTGAAGATTACGACCTGAACAGAAGGATCAGTCAGAAATACAAAACAGTGTTTTATCCTCTATCCTCCATTGTTCACCATTTTGAAAGGGCTTCCAGGCGAGATCCCATAGCCTTCAGGCACCACCTTTTTTCAGCAGTTAGGTATTTTAATAAGTGGGGCTGGTTCTTTGACTCAAAAAGAAGAGAAGAAAACAAAAAGATCAAGTCTGAAATTGGAATTGATCAGTAGCTTACCACCCTTGCCGGAACGGCACCTGGCGGCCATTTTGGATGTCATAACAAGCTGTTGAAAATCTCCCAATTGCTGCGTCGCTACAAAAAGTTCAAACTTTTACGTATATCTAAATACGCTGCAACCTTGAACTTTTTTTGCTTCTTGAACTTGGAATTTTTGAACAGCCTGTCTAATAATGACTTTTTCAACATGCTGATAAGATACTTATGCCGCCTTGATCCTGCTCTGGCTTTAGCCGAAATGACGGAAAAAGGCAGCAACCTGCTTTAAGCGTCACCCCGGATTAAATCCGGGGTCCAGTTTCTCAAGTCACTTAGTCGGACAGCTTTCCTCTTAATGAATGTTCTTTTTTAATTATCTGCGAGCATACTCCACCAGTACATGAGAGGTCCCAGGGCGGTGACCTGGCCGCTGCTCAGCCAGTAAAGTTCATTGGCGTATACAGCGAGATACATATTATCCGGGTATGAGCGATAAATGATATTATCCAGGTTTAAAGTTGATCCTGCTGAAGGGAACATCTCTGGCAGTATACTTTCAATCGCATCAAAGGTTTCATTAATATGCGTAAATTGATCTGTGTTGGCCATGATCAGAGTATTGGCCACACTGCTCTCAATGCTGCTGCCTTTTGTTAACATTTCCTGATAGTCTGTTTTTCCTTTGAGATAAGTTTCCAAAAAGGGCAGGATCCAGTCAAAGGACAGGTCAATTGCTGGATCACTTATGAAATGTTCTTTACTTTCTAAACTTATTAGAAAAGCATCGCCTGGTTTATTAAACAGAGCTCTTTGCACAGCCTGAATGTCTGCAACAGGATCAGCGACTGAAGAAACCGCCATATACGGGATGTTAGAATGGCTGGCACCTTTGG
>JBHEPK010000318.1:0-1202 GCA_046260325.1 Desulfonatronovibrio sp. | reverse complement strand
GCAGTTATTTCCCCTTGCCTGAGAATCTCTATTTTTTGCGGGCCTGTCACCCTGACCAGAGTTGATGGCTGCCTGCCTGCCGGGCTATGGGAAGAATCCAGGCTCAGGTCACACATTTTAATAAGCCGTGGATCAAGGTCTTTATAACTGGCACTGGCCTCTTTTCCACTGAAATTAGCACTGGTTGCGATAAGCGAAGACCCTGCTTCAAGACACAAGGAAACAGTCAGAGGATGAGGGGTCACTCTGATGGAAACCAGTCCCTGGCTGTCTTTTACACCCAATGGGATCATATCTCTGGCCCGGGCCAATACAGACAAGGGTCCTGGCCAGAACATTTCAGCCAGCCTGATTGTTTCCCGGTCCAAATAAACAGCCTTAAGGCACTGTTCCATTGATCCGGCCACAAGAGGCAAAGGCTTATGATCTGGTCGTCCTTTGATCTTTACTATTTTTTCAACAACCTGAAGGCTCGTACCCATTCCACCAAGAGCATAAAAAGTCTCTGTGGGATAAATAACTGTGCCATGCGCCCTGATAAGGCGTACTGCTTGATTAATATCTTCATTCATATTAATAATTTTTCACATTTGTCGATATATAATAGAATTGGAACATGCTGAAAGAATATAGCTACGCTCAACGACTTATGGTCTAAAAAATATTAAATCAGCCTGCAAAATGTTGCAAATGCAACTTTGGCAGGAAAGTTGCTCAATCATATTAAAAGTTAATTTCCATGGGAAATTTTTTCCACCAAGGAGATATTATGAAAATCAATCCAGATCAAATTAACCAGATTGTCCGAGAAAACAGCAACGTCCAGAAAAACAAATCCGCTAACGGATTCGGGGAAATGCTGGAGCAGGAGATATCAAGAGGTCAGAAAGGCACTGATGCTCCATCCATGTCTTCAACAAGGCTGGATATGCTTCAGAACAGCCAGCTTCTAAGCAGTTCACTGATAACCTCACAAAAACAGGAAACGCCATTCATGAACCAGATGGACAGCCTATTAAGTATGTGGGAAAATTATGCCGCTGATATGGACTCTCCAGATTCCAGCCTGAAAAAAGTATACGACAGCCTGCAGAACATTTCTCAGGAAATAAAGAATCTGAAAAACTCCTCGGGTTTTGAAAATCAGCGCCCGGAAGTCAAATCCATGATTCAGGAATTAGAAGTCATGACCACTACTGAAG
>JBHEPK010000317.1:0-1239 GCA_046260325.1 Desulfonatronovibrio sp. | reverse complement strand
CACTGAAGAAGACGCGAGCCTTGTCTCATGAATAAATGGTGCCATCTAAATGGTGTCATCCTTTTCAGGATATCTGTTCTGGATTGAGGAGGGGGTGGCTTGACTTATTGCGAGATGAGAGATATTTTTTAGATTAATATTGAAGGAATTTTTTAAGAATATTTTGTTTAGGGGGAACGACTTGACCGTTGGAGAGTTCAGGCTGCCCTTAAAGGATATGATGATGCCGTTGGATGCTTACAGGGCGTAAGTATTGACACTTTTTCCGTGAGATCTTGTTCCTGGTAGATATATGAGATTCTTAAAGAAGATATGTTTTCTGATGGTGATTTTCACATTACTGGCCACTGTCCATGGGATTGCAGGGCAGTCTGGGGATGATCGGCAGACAATGGACGCAACGCAGCAAAGGAATGAAATACTGCTGGCCTCGAATGCCTTTTTTCATGTTCCGGAAAATGTGCTTATAACTCTTACTCCGGGGGAAAGGAACTGGTATCACAGGTTTCAGGAAGGGGTTCCTTTTTTTGATGGCTGGAAAAAGATAACCCAGGCGGTTGTGGCAAAATTCCCCGAACATGAACGGGAAAAAAGATTGGCGGCCATGCACTCACTGGGCATTAAAATCGGTTATGAGTGGAGTCGGGACAATCGGGTGCGCAGGGTCAACACTGAAATGTTGAGGGCCTGGGGAAGAGACCTGCGGAAGGCTGGCACTGAAAGTCATGTGCAGCTGGCCCAGGTCCTGCATAAAATTGATAGTGAGATCAATGTGCTGTTATGTTTAGAGTAAAGCTAACAGGTGCCCTCTGATGGGGTGATGACCCTGTTTATTTCGCATTCCAGCCTGCCGCTATGGAGAAGGATTTCTATCTGTTCTCCGGGGTGGACCTGGCTGCTTCTGGTAAGTATTTCCTCCTGTTTTTTTTCTGTTTTTTTTCTTCTGACGATGGCATAGCCCCGGGCCAGGGTGGCAAGGGGACTGACCGTATCCAAGAGCGCGGCCTGTGTGGAAAAGGCTGCGCTCTTTTGTTTGAGCAGGGCCTGGACTCCCTGGATCAGTTTTTCGGTGGCATGGCGCAGCCGTTGTCTCTGGATGGTCATTCTGTTGACTGGTGACTGGCGCTGCAGTCTGGCCATGACTCGTTCAAAGTCGAGGGTCTGTTTCTGCAGAAGCCTTTCCATGGAGTGAGTCAGTCGGGATGTGTTGTGGTCGATCTGTAAGGTGAAGTGGGAAAG
>JBHEPK010000316.1:0-1244 GCA_046260325.1 Desulfonatronovibrio sp. | reverse complement strand
AATCCGATCTGATAAAAATTGACCCGAATATTGATGTGCCTGTTCGTCTTTCCATGCGGGAGGAAGATGTTGTTATGGATTTTGTTGCGGAACCTGATGATTTAGAACAGTTCAGCAGCAAGTATGATTTTGATCCCAGAGTAAGGGAGTTTATCCAGGAGCCCATTTCCGGTTTTATCAACTATCACCAGGGAGACGTCGTGGTTATCGCCTTTAATCCTCTAAGGTCATTTACTTTTTTTGAAAAAATATATTTTGAAACCCTTGTCAGTGTTTCCAGGTCAGTGTTTTATCTAACAAACCTGGCCAGGATCAATGACGAAAAATCATTACAGACTGTTATGGGACTCAGCGCTGCAGCTGAATTTTCAGATGAAATTACCGGCCGGCACATTCTCCGGGTGGGCGAATATTCAAAATTTCTGGCTGCGGAACTTGACTATCATTCTGATTATATTGAAGATATCGGTCTGGCAGCCCCCCTGCATGATATTGGCAAAGTGGCCATGCCTGAGCTTATCAAATATAATGGTAAATATGATGAAGAAATGCGCAGACGCATGCAGATGCATACAGTGATCGGAGCAAATATTCTGGGCAGAATGATCAGATTCGGTGAAAATCCTGAACCCTGGCTGATAATGGCTCACAACATCGCTCTTCACCACCATCAGATGTTCGCGGCGACAGGATATCCATGCTCCAGGGTGGTTGGGGTTCGGCCCGGAGATCTGAGCATTAACCCTGACGATTATCTGGATTGTCAGACTGTAGCAGGGGACCAGATTCCTGTTGAAGCTCTGATTGTCGGCCTGGCTGACAGGTATGACGCGTTGCGCAGTGCCAGACAGTACAAACCTGAATTCAGCCATGGAAAGGCCATGGAAATCATGAGCTATGATGATCGTTTAAACATTACTGGACAAGACTGGTACGGTCCTGACTTATGGTCCGCGTTTACCCGGCGCCAGGACAGGATGGCTGAAATATATGATAACATGCGGGATTAATGATATATATCTGAATCCCCAGTAAGCCTAACAGTGGTTTGCAAAAATACCGTCTGACTGAAAAAGGTAAACAGGTGGATAAGGCCATAGAAAGGCTGTAGGTCGAAAATGCCATTAAAAAATGAGTACTTCAACCCTGGATTCCGGCTTTCGCCGGAATGACGGCATAAACAGAAGTTTTTCCTTAAGTAAGTGCCATTCACGCCTGAGATGTTTTATACCACCACTAGATCC
>JBHEPK010000315.1:0-1255 GCA_046260325.1 Desulfonatronovibrio sp. | reverse complement strand
GCCCAGGTAGGAACCAATACCGATGTCTTGGATGCTCAGGCCAAGCTTTCAGGTGCAGAAGCCAACCTGATCCGGGCCAATGCTGATTACCTCAAAGCTCTGGCTACTATTTATAACGCCATGGGTGAAAAAAACATTTCACTGACTGGAATCTAAAAAAAATGACAGGCCCGCCATTTGATTCTTTGCTCCATTTGGAATTTTGACCTGTCTCAATGATAAGTCCAGTTTTGAATTATGATTAAAAATATATTTTTATACATCCCAAGGTAAAGGTGCCTGCTTTGATTAAATATTCACTAAAAATAATTCTCATTATGATTTTCTTTTTTATGACCGGATGTCAACCTGCCTCCCAAAAAGAAGAAACCATCAGACCAGTAAAAACCATGGTCATTGCAGAACCTGAAACAAGCATGACAAGAATATTTCCAGGCAAAATAAGTCCAGCCAACGAGGTAAACCTCTCCTTTCGGGTATCCAATAGACTTAATGAACTGCCTGCAAAAAAAGGTCAATACATACATAAAGATGAAATCATTGCTGCACTGGACACCAGGGATTTTGACACTGCTATAAAAAGTATTGCCGGCAGATTAGATGAAGCACGGGCAAATTTAAAAGCCATGCAGGCCGGAGCAAGGAATGAAGATATTAGAAGCCTTGAAGCCAGACTGGAGGCAGCGAGAGTAGCCCGTGAAGAAGCCAGGCTTCAGCATAAGCGCTATGAAAAGCTTTTTAGTATTGGTGCTGTTGCAAAAGCTGATCTGGACAGGGTAAAAAGCAGAAAACACGAAGCAGCCAGCACTGTAAAATCCCTTGAGATGGAGCTGGAAAAGGCCTTAACAGGGGCAAGATCAGAAGATATTGAGGCTATGCAGGCCAGAATAAGTTCCCTTGAAGCCGGCCTTGAGGAAGCCCGTTCAGCCCTTGATGATGCTAAGCTCAAAGCCCCTTTCAGCGGCTATATTGCTGCAAGATACGTTGATAACTTTGAACTTATCCAGGCCGGACAACCCATTGTAAAACTTCAGAATACTGTTCGGCTGGAGGTATCAGCCGGTATTCCAGAACAGCTCATGATTCAAAAAGACCTGATCAGAAGTATTCATATCCGTCTGGAATCTTACCAGGATCATTTTTTCCCAGCAAGAATCAAGGAAATATCTCATGATGCTTCAGGCCCAGCCAGGACCTATAAACTTACAGCAATTATGGATAATCCAGAAAACATACAGGTCTTTCCATCTATGGC
>JBHEPK010000314.1:0-1263 GCA_046260325.1 Desulfonatronovibrio sp. | reverse complement strand
AGGGTAATAAGTATAAAGCACCAGACCAGGGCAAAAAGAATAGAATTTGACGATTTGGTTCTTGCTGGGAAAAACGCATCTCTTAAATACAACCATGCCCTTCTCCTGACTTGTCCGGGTAAAATTCCTGGGCTTGATATGGATGGATAGGAGTAATAATTCGTTTATTTCAATCAGGGTCAAACTGATTATCCAAGGCTAAAATTTCTTACTGATCTATCCGCTTTGTCTGTCAGGATACTTAATTTTTCATCTTTATTGAAATATTAAGGAGTATATAATGAACATTTGCATTTATAGGGGCAGCAACCAAATAGGGGGAAGCTGCGTTGAGATTGAACAAGATGGTCAACGCATAATTCTGGACGTTGGCCTTCCACTGGACGCTGAAACCAACGATAAAGCCCTGTTGCCAGCCATAGAAGGCCTTGACGGCAGTGACCCTGACCTTTTGGGGATTTTCCTGTCTCATACCCACCTTGACCATACTGGTTTGCTCAAACACATATCCCCTGAAATCAAAGTGGGTTTAGGACCAGCTGCCCGCAGAATCATTAAAGCTGCTTTACCATTTTTGCCAGATAAGTTTCCCACAGTCCCTGAAGGCTGGGAATATCAGTCCTGGAAATCTTTCCAGGTGGGCCCATTCAAGATAACGCCCTATCTTGTAGATCGTTCTGCTTATGATGCTTATGCTCTGTTAATTGAGGCAGGCAACAAAAGACTTTTTTATTCTGGTGATTTCCGGGGGCATGGGCGTAAAGCCAAACTATTTCAAAACATTCTGACAAAACCTCCCATAAACATTGATGTTCTGCTTATGGAAGGCTCAACCCTGGGCAGGATTGACCAGGGACTTAGCTTTCCATCAGAGACTGATATTGAAAATGAACTTGTAAATGCGTTTACAAGCACAAAAGGCTTGGCCATGGTGCATGCATCAGGGCAGAATGTCGACCGGGTTGTCTCCATTATGCGGGCATCCAAAAGAACCAATCGCATTTTGCTCATTGATCTTTACACTGCTGTAATTCTTGAGGCTACCCAGAACAGCAGCATACCGCAGTCTCACTGGCCAGAGATGGCTCTTCTTGTTCCTCATTACCAGCGTGTAAAAATCCTCAAGAATGCCTGGTTTGACACACTCAAGCGGCATTCTTCAAACCGTGTGTTTCTGGAAAAAGTGAAACAAAACCCTGAAAAATATACTTTGCTGTTCAGGCCCCTGTTTATAAGCGATCTGAACAGAGGAGAATGCTTAAA
>JBHEPK010000313.1:812-1288 GCA_046260325.1 Desulfonatronovibrio sp. | reverse complement strand
GTCCCATATCTCTCCAATGCAGTAATCATTCCATCTACCGTACCGGGTACTCCGGAGGCCAGACCTCCAACTTTACTTTTATCACTTATAAATTCACCGTCTTCATCCAGGTACATATTTCTCGTTGCCCTGGTTGGTGCTTTTTCTCTGAAATCCAGGGTGTTAATTTCCCCGTCATCGGTGTGTAGAACCATAAATCCGCCTCCGCCAATATTTCCGGCCCTGGGAAGAGTTACGGCCAGTGCAAATTGTACGGCTACTGCGGCATCAATAGCGTTGCCTCCTTTTTGAAGTATCTCGAGTCCGGCCTCAGAGGCATAGCGGTCGCCCGAGGTAACTACACCATTTTGATAGTTTTCCGGCTGGCTGACCTGCGCCGTTGAAAAATCGTATTGCGAAAAGAAAAAGAGTGTAGAGAGCAGAAGCGTGAGCAGAATTCTCGACATAGGTTGAAAAGTTAGATTATGTGATATTTT
>JBHEPK010000313.1:472-784 GCA_046260325.1 Desulfonatronovibrio sp. | reverse complement strand
ATGAAGCAAAGAACGATCTACATGGGTGTAAATTTCAGTTGTAATGATAGAGGTGTGCCCAAGCATCTCCTGTACGGCCCTCAGATCCGCTCCGCCTTCAAGCAGATGGGTGGCAAACGAATGTCTGAATATGTGGGGATAAACGTTTTTCTCAATTCCGGCTTTCTGGGCGTACTTATTCACAATATTCCAGATACTCATCCTGGTGAGTGGACCGCCTCGCTGATTCAGGAATATTTTGTTTTCAGATTTCCCCGGTTTTTCGGGATTTAAAAATTCTTTCCGTGCCGTTTCGATATAATGTTCGATGGC
>JBHEPK010000313.1:0-444 GCA_046260325.1 Desulfonatronovibrio sp. | reverse complement strand
TAGAGCGTTTCAAGGATTGCTGCGTCTCGTATTCCTGCAAATGTAGTTCGATCAGCCTCATCGATAATGGATTCAACTTCATGGGGATTCAAAACTTCAGGCAGTTTTTTGGCCTTTTTAGGCAGTTCAATAAGTTCGGCGGGATTCGCCTCAGCCAGCTTTTCAACTACAATAAACTCATGAAAGCTGCGAATACTCGAAATATTTCTGGCGATGGTGCTTACGGCCAGTTCCATCTCGGTAAGCTCTTCCAGATACTGCTCAATGTGATTCAGCGTGATACCGTTGAGCCCAGAAATTTTTAACGAATGGGATACGAAATGAAGATATCTGCGAAGATCGTTTTCGTACGAGAGAGTCGAATTTTTTGTCAAACCTTTTTCCAGTTTGATGAACTGCAGATATTGCTTCAGTTCCGATTCGAACGCTGCCATCTGTTACTCC
>JBHEPK010000312.1:0-1320 GCA_046260325.1 Desulfonatronovibrio sp. | reverse complement strand
AATATTGAATCTGATGATCAGCCGGTTATGATCTTTAGCTTCACTCTTTATGAGCACAAGGGTTATTTAGCTGTTTCAGGCGGATTAGAAAATACCACCGGACAGAGTATAAGGGTAAAGGAGATTCATGCTCTCGCAGATGGTAAGGTATATGATGGCATGGATATTTCACAAAACTTTGCCATGATAGACGGCTTCAGTGGAGGCGAACCCCTTGAATACGGACGGCGCATTTATTCACCGTTGAGCAGGGAAAATGCCCTTAAGTCACGCAATAACATTCTTTTAACTTTTGGCGATGACCATTTGCGCAATACCCTTGTAATGGGAGGATTGACATATTCTGATTTTGAAAAATTTGCCACCCTTGAGCAAACCAGGCGGATTGAACTGGAAAAAGGAACAGATAATAAAAGCAGCCTTATTTGCTATCTTAACCTGCCTGATGATAAATTGGATGATTCAGGGAGCGGCGAGAAACTTGAGCTTGTCAGTGGCACGCAGAAGAGAACCTGGCAGAATCATGAATTCAGATGTACTGAAACAGCTACATCTGCCATGGATCGGGAAAAGATAATCGTTGATTTTAATAACCTTGAAAAGGATAAGCCTTACTTTCTGGGGTTTTCGTGGTGGAGGGGCATGCGGCACGGTAATCATAAAGACCACAGGCAGTCGGTCTTTGTAGAATTTATGAAAGACGGATCACTTACCCGTATCCCTTTAGTTGAAAATAAGGTTCTTCCAAGGTTTGACAACGCCAAGAAAGAAGATGTTGATCAGGTTGAACTTGCCATACCCTTGGAGGCTGTTAATTCGGGTCAATTTCAATTGCTGGTTGAACATTCCACGGGCAATTATCAGAACAGCTCTGATGATCCAAACGTTTACCTGAGTGAAGTCTGGCTTCGTGATGGCACTGCAGAGCCGCTGCTGACTGAAGAACTGACACAAATAAATGAAGGTCCCAGGGCAAGGAGAGAATTCACGGCCCGTCTGTATGCATCTGATCCTGTTGGCAAGAAGGTTGATTCGGGAGTTACTTATATACCGGAAGATAAATTTTATATTGATGTTACCAGTCCAGATCCTTTCGAGGCTCTTGAAAAATACGGTCAGCTTGTCAGCCTGGTTCAGGACATAGAGCTGAGCATGTATGATTTTCCCACTGTATGCCTTTGGTATGCAGAACATACGGGCTTTGGCGGGGGCGGAGCTGTAAATACCACACCCGGAGCAGTCAGGGAGATGGAAGTAATCAAAGAGAGCGGGTTCCTTAATTACAGCCGTGCCGCAGTGCGTCTGGTTCCCCATTCTTAT
>JBHEPK010000311.1:522-1324 GCA_046260325.1 Desulfonatronovibrio sp. | reverse complement strand
ATACAAAGGAGTTATCGTCGCTGGGCTGGTCTGGGAACCTAGCACCTGTTCCTGCCAGTAATACAGATCGACACTGTCATCCAGGGTGGCCAGGGTCATCAACTGCTGGTGATGATCGTAAACGGCGGTCACATCAACCCAGGTCAGATACAGATCGGCCAGGGGCAGATCGCGAGGAGCCTGGTACGGCAAGTCTTCAATCTGTCTGGCCAGATCATAGCCGAAAAACCCGAAGAAACCACCGGGAAAGGGGGTTTTTGCAGAGTGTTGGCAGTGACGTTCGGCCAGTATCCTCGCCAAGGTTTTCAAGGGTTGATCTGAGCTACCCTGCTGGCCGTTGGGGTAGGTCCAATGAAGTTGCTTGTTGCTGAGCTGATAGTGCTCCCGGCTGCGTAATGGGACAATGGAATAGCGCCCGGTTCTGGTCAGGGGATTAAGGGATTCGAGCAAGCCTGGTCCAGATGGAATGCAGTGCTGATAAAGTGCCAGAGGATCGAAGGATGTCAGAGAAAAGCTAATGACTTTCATGGCCAACACAATAAGTGAGGTGGGAAAAAAACAAAAAAAGGGCCAGCGCTAAAGCTGACCCCTTATACTTTTACTGGTGGAGCTACCCGGGATCGAACCGGGGACCTTTTGACTGCCAGTCAAACGCTCTCCCAACTGAGCTACAGCCCCATTTGAAGTGAGCGAGTTATAACAAACGCCCGCCTGACCTGTCAACAGGAAAAAACCGATTTGTCCGGGCTTGCCCGTCTCTTGTAGTCTAGCCATCTGCCTGAGGTCGTGCTAGACTCCGGGC
>JBHEPK010000311.1:0-408 GCA_046260325.1 Desulfonatronovibrio sp. | reverse complement strand
TGCCACTGACATCCTGGCGGAGGCGGTGCAGCAACACATTGATGATTTACGCCGTCAGTTACTTAGTGGCGGGACCTCAGCCGTTGCCGGTGCGGCACTGGAGCCGGCCGCTATCGCCCAGGCTGCAGCTACTCATTGCCGTAATCTGCTCAAACCTTCTCTGCGTAAAGTCATCAATGCCACCGGTACCTTGTTACACACCAATCTTGGCCGAGCGCCGCTGGCCTCTCAGGCCTTGCGAGCGATTCACGATGTCGCCGGCGGCTATTCTACCCTCGAAATGGACATGAACAATGGCAAGCGCGGTGAACGCTACAGTCATGTTGAAAGTTTGCTGTGTCGTTTGACCGGCGCCGAAGCTGCTTTGGTGGTCAATAATAATGCTGGTGCGGTGTTGCTGGCATTAAC
>JBHEPK010000310.1:0-1343 GCA_046260325.1 Desulfonatronovibrio sp. | reverse complement strand
TCCTCCAAGGCTCTGTGCACGGACTTATTGATAAGCAGCACATTGTCCTTATCTGTCTTCTGTTCCCTTATCCGGAGCACTTCTCCAGGCTTCAGGCCTTGGACCTGTTTTACCTTGAGCTTCAGGATATCACCGATACGCAGTCCATTATTTATGCCCATGGTGAACAGGAGCAGATCCCGGGGTTTGTTCTGGAGTAGCTGCTTAATTGCCTTTATGTCTTCCAGATTTCTGATGGGCTCCACCTTGATGGAACTGCCCTTTTGTGGGTGGTTTGTCATAGCTATGGCTTATATCAACTAAAACGAAACAAAGTCAATAAAAGTTTGCGTTTACCTATCAGAGTGAAGGTGGCGGGGTTTGGGGCTATGCTTAATGGCCTGGAATTATATGTTATTTTTGTTTAGAAAAATCTAATGTCAACTTTAACCTCAAAGTTGACATTCAGGCAGGTAGTCTTTCTGCTTGCTACTCGAAAATATCTATAGTAAAAATATGTATATGGAAAATGAAATTATCCGCCGCGCACATGACAAATGTTTCAAAAGTTTCTTCAGCAGAGAAGAAGTAGTTCGGGATTACATCAGATTCTATATTCCTGAAGAAATTCGCAAACATGTGGACCTGAGCACCCTGCGTATATCCATGACAGGATTTATTTCCAAAGAATTGAAAGAATATTTCTCAGATGTCATGGTAACAATGGATCTGATTGACAGCTCTAACCCTCTGTCCATTTATTTTCTATATGAGCATAAGAGTTATCCCGACTGGTTTGCCAGGGTCCAGATGCTCAACTATGAACTTCAAAAATGGATTGACCTCAAAGTTAATAATCAACTGAGTTCACACTTGCCTGTCATTATTCCAGTGCTTATCTATAATGGACAAGATAAATGGAAATTCAGCACTAAATTTGAGGATTACTTTGAACTGCCTTCAGAGTATTTCTTAGATTTCGTACCAAAATTTCGCCACATCCACCACGATATTGGTCAGATGGATGATGCGGCATTCAAGACAAGTGCTGTTATGGAGTTATTCCATTTGCTCCTCAAATACATCCATTATGATGAGCTTGATTCAAAGATTGAAGAAATATATGCTCTAATAGCAAAATTGCCGGATCAGGACAAAGTCAGAGAATATCTTGAAATTTCCATCAGGTATATTCTTGCCGTTGGAAAATTACCTAAAAAAAGACTGGTCCATCACGTTAAACACTTTCCTGGGGGTGATAAAATGGTAGGAGTAGCCGCACAAGAAATCATTAGTGAAGCAATTCAAAAAGAGAAACCTTATTGGGAACAGAAAGGTGAGATTAAAAATGCCCAAAATTATAT
>JBHEPK010000031.1:15609-15935 GCA_046260325.1 Desulfonatronovibrio sp. | reverse complement strand
GAAGAAATGTTGTTTATTGTAATTTAAAATACAAGTCAACAATTTTATCTATTGTTTTTTAGATTCTATTTACCAATCCATTCATTAACCAGCTCAGGATTGTCATTCATAAACTTTTTAGCACTTTCATAATAATCAGCACCGCTTTCCTGGTTCATTACCATGACCTCAGCCATCTGTTCCTGAGTCCAGTAGAAGTTATCCAAGAATTCGTAAACTTCAGGCATATCGTCTTTAAGATCAGCGCGAACTATGGTTGCGATAAATTCTTCTTCACCGTAGACGCCCTTGGGGTCTTCAAGATATTTGAGGTCCCAGCGGCCGAA
>JBHEPK010000031.1:3849-15599 GCA_046260325.1 Desulfonatronovibrio sp. | reverse complement strand
CATGATGCCTGCACCGGGATCAATTCCAACAATCCTGCCATCGAACTTATCAGCATTGGCGTTCATCTCATCAATTGATGTAATGGTTACATACTTGGGAACAACCAGGCCAATTTTTGCGCCATGAGCCAATGGGCCCAGATTTTCAACCTCGCCCTCTAATTCTTCGTAATATGCTCCGTGAGTTACAGGCAACCATGCAGTCACCATTCCATCAGCATCGCCAGTTGCAATGGCCTGCCACATGGCACCAGCACCAACAGACAAAACTTCAACATTATAGCCAAGCTTTTCCTGAAGAATAGCCTGGGCAAGATAGGTACTGGCCACAGCGCAGTCCCACTCAACATAAGTCAGAGTTACAGTATCCTTGGCCTCGGCCTTTGCAGGTGAAAAACCTACCAGCATGGCCAGCATTGAAAACACAATAAATCCTTTCTTTAACATAATAATCCTCCTGTTAGACAATTAAAAGCTATGATTTGGAAAGTTTCTGAAGAACCCTGTCCAAAATAATAGCCACGATAACAATACCAATACCTGCTTCAAATCCGGCACCCGGCTGAAGCCTCTGTATGGCTCTCCACACCTCTCCGCCAAGACCTCTGGCTCCAATCATGGCCGCGATTACAACCATTGACAGGGCTAACATTATGGTCTGGTTAACCCCGCCCATAATGGTTTGTTTTGCCAAAGGCAGCTGAATTTTAAAAAGCTTCTGCCACCTGTCAGCTCCAAAGGCGTCAGCGCACTCAACCAGCTCTTTTGGGACCTGTTTAATACCGAGAGTGGTAAATCTGATAGCTGGAGGCATGGAAAAAATTACTGTAGCAAATATTGCTGCGACTCTTCCCAACCCAAAAAAGGGTATGGCAGGAATCAGATAAACAAATGCCGGCAGCGTCTGCATAAAATCAAGAACTGGCCTGACAATCTTGTACGCGTACTCATTCAGGGCACAGAAGATTCCTATGGGAATTCCAATTAAAATGGCAATAAGAGTTGCCACAAGAACCAATGACAATGTGCTGACTGTTGCATTCCACAGCCCCAAATTCCATATAAGACCCAGCCCCAGAAACGTAAAGATCACTACGCCCCTTTGACGGGTCAGATAAAAAACCACAGCCGTCAAAACAAAAATCATAATAATCGGATGTACAGCCATCATGGCTGTTTCCATAAATCTGATTCCCTGATCGGCTACAGTTGAAAAAGCCTTTGTAGCAAAAGCCAGATTCCGTACCAGAAAATCCAGGACAGCTTCTATCCCATCTCCCAAAGGCAGTCTGGGCAATTCAAAACTCATAGATCACCTCCACGTTCAGCAATGGCCGCCATAAGCAGCCCTTTTACAATAATACCCTTTAATTTGTTATTTTCATCTACAACTGCCACTGGATGAGAAATTGCATGCATCACAGCAAACAGGTCTGAAGCAGGCGTGTCAGGACTTACCGTTGCTGCATCTTTATGAATAGCTGATTCTAAACTCTTCTCACCTTTTTCAATAAGCTTGGCCACTTCTTCAGCAAAAACCACACCGTACAGCTTCCCTTCTTTATCAAGAACAAAAAGAGAGGCAATGGCATTATTTTTCATTTTGCGCATGGCAGCTCTGGGGCCGTCAGTTGGGAGAAAAGCAACATCCTGAGATTTTTTCATAATAGTCTCTGCTGTCAGAACCTTGGTAATATCCACTTCCTCTACAAATTTTGCCACATAATCGTTAGAGGGGTTCATGAGGATATCTTCAGGAGTGCCGATCTGCACCACAGCACCGTCTTTCATGAGCACGATGCGATCGCCCAGTTTCAGAGCCTCATCAAGATCGTGACTGATAAACACAATGGTCTTGTGCATGGCGTGCTGCATTTCAATGAGTTCATCCTGCATATCCCTTCTGATAAGAGGATCAAGAGCACTGAATGCCTCATCCATAAGCAGAATATCGGGATCCATGGCCAAAGCCCTGGCAAGACCAACTCTCTGCTGCATTCCGCCTGATAATTCAGAAGGAAGTTTTTCTCCCCAGCCCTTAAGACCAACGAGCTCAAGAGCTTGTTCTGCCTTTTCTCGACGAACAGAGAGATCGGACTTCTGAATTTCCAGGCCGAATTCAACATTGTGAACTACTGTCCTGTGAGGAAACAAGGCAAAGTTTTGAAAAACCATGCCGAACTTCTGCTGTCTGAATTGACGAAGCTCTTCTCTGCTAAGCTTCATGACATCCTGACCATCTACAAATATTTCACCGGATGTAGGCTCAAACAGCCTGTTTATGCAACGAACCAACGTTGACTTACCGCTGCCGGACAAGCCCATGACAACCACAATCTCGCCTTCGTTGACTTCAAAAGATGCCTGATTGACCCCGACAACACTTCCTGTCTTGACCTGGATCTCGTCTTTATCTTTTCCTTCCCTGAGCAACTTCAGCGCTTTTTGGGGATGATCTCCAAAAATCTTGCTGACATTTTTCAATACGATTTTTTCCATGAGTAAACCTGTTTTTTTATGTTATATAAAAGCACCCCTGATCAACATTAATTTTACTTTGTAATCATAAAGCCAGATAATGTCAAGCTGCTTATTCAAGTCAGTAACAAAAGGACTTTCTCAGAGAAAAACACCCCTGAATCAAACACAGAAACTCAAAACATTTTGCATTTTTACAGAGCGTTTATGGACAATTATACAGTTTTTTGAATGAACAATGCTTCGTTTTGCAATATGGTTGATGAAGAACAGCATTTTTTTTTCAGATTCTATTTATTAGTAAATTGTTCATCTCCGAGATTGTTTTTAAATGCGGCCAATTCAGACCAGCCATCAACTTGTTTCCGGATGAAAATTAACTTATGAGCATGCTTTTTTTGGTAAAATTATTCCAGCCTGGAAATATTTCGCATTTCTTGACGTTCTTACTAATTTTCAATATCTGAAAATCTTATTGCCTGATCAAGGCAGTAAAAAAGTATCTCATATGAAGGATTCCAACTTGAACAAACAAAAACAAAACGAACCCAGTGAAAGCCAGGTTATACAGCATCGCAGACAAAAGGCTGCTTTTCTAACTGAAAACAATATACCTCTTTTCCCCAACACATTTAGAAAAATAGATGACATCTCTATCATTGTTGATGATAACGATCATCTGTCAGGAGAAGAGCTGGAAGAACTGACCAGGGTCCATGCCCTGGCAGGCAGAATCATGTCTTTGCGCTCTTTCGGAAAAGTTACCTTTATTCATATCCAGGACTATTCAGCCCGCATCCAGGTTTTTGTGCAGAGAGATTCTTTGGGACGCGATAACTATCAAATGTTTAAGAAATACGACATTGGAGATATTGTCGGTATCAAAGGGACTTTATTCAGAACAAAAACAGGAGAACTAACTGTAAAGGCCGATAGTGTTCAACTCCTGGCCAAATCCATGAGACCTCTTCCGGAAAAATATCACGGACTCAAAGATGTAGAAACCAGATACAGACAAAGATATGTAGATCTTCTGGTCAATCCCCAGGCCCGGCAAATCTTTACAACCAGGACCAGAATAGTGCGTCACTTGAGAAACTTTCTGGACAGCAAAGGATTTCTGGAAGTTGAAACTCCTATGATGCAGGCTATCCCAGGTGGAGCTACAGCAAAACCGTTTCAGACCCACCATAACGCTCTGGACATGAAACTCTATCTCCGAGTGGCTCCTGAACTGTATCTTAAAAGACTTCTGGTTGGTGGATTTGAAAAAGTTTATGAAATAAACCGGAATTTCCGCAATGAAGGGATCTCCACCCAGCATAACCCTGAATTTACCATGCTTGAATTTTACTGGGCTTATGTTGATTTTAAGGATCTCATGAGCATCACAGAAGAAATGTTTTCAACGCTGGCTCAAAGCATGTTTGACTCCACACAAATAACCTACCAGGGCAACACCATCGACTTGACCCCGCCATGGACAAAACTTTCCTTCTATGAATCTCTGGAAAAAATCGGAGGCTTGTCTAAAGATGACTACATGGACATAGAAAAAGCCTCAGAACTGGTCAAAAAACTTGGGGACAATGTCCAGACCGGAGAAAAGCTCGGAAAAATTCAGGCCAAACTTTTTGATATCCTGGTGGAACCAAAGCTTATTCAACCTCATTTTATCTATCATTACCCAACAGACATATCTCCTCTTTCCAGAAAAAATGATAATGATTCAACCATTACCGACAGATTTGAACTTTTTATTACTGGTCGAGAAATAGCCAATGCCTTTTCAGAACTAAATGATCCTGTGGATCAGAAAACGCGCTTTGAAGAGCAGGTTCAGGAAAAAGAGGCAGGGGATGATGAAGCTCACTTTATGGATGAAGATTATGTCAGAGCCCTGGAATACGCCATGCCCCCTGCAGGCGGGGAAGGCATCGGCATTGACAGGCTGGTGATGCTCTTCACTGACTCTGCATCAATTCGTGAAGTCATCCTGTTTCCTCTGCTGCGCCCGGAGGTTACAAGCGGCTGATGAAGTTTGAACTTTTTATTGCCAGACGCTATTTAAGGGCCAAACGCAAACAGGCTTTCATTTCTGTTATTTCACTAATTTCTATCCTGGGTGTAGCCTTGGGGGTTGCTTCCCTGATTATTGTCCTGGGAGTGATGAATGGTTTCAGCCAGAACTTGAGAGACAAAATTTTGGGCATAAATGCTCATGTCATTGTAGGAAGCTATGCAGGAGGCATATCCCAGTATACCGAGCTTTCTAATGAACTGGATTCTGTGCCGGGGGTGCAGGGGGTTGCTCCCTTTGTCTATACTGAAGTCATGCTCAGCTCTCCAGGTGGAGTTAAAGGGGTTGTCCTCAGAGGGATAGATTCTCAAAAGGCCAATGAGGTTTTGGGGCTCAGCAAAGAAATGCTCACAGGGAAAGTCAGGGATCTAAATGATGAGGGAGAATACCCGGGTATAATAGTAGGTCAGGAGCTTGCCTTGAGCCTTGGCTTGTCTGTAGGAGATAATGTCAATCTTCTTTCCCCCTCGGGAAAAAGATCTTCAGCAGGCTTCACGCCCCAGATCACTACCTTTGTAACAAAGGGCATCTTCAAGACAGGCATGTATGAATATGACAGTTCTTTCGGATATACTTCCATCACTGCAGCCCAGGAAGTCATGGGATTTCAGGAAGACATGGTAACCGGCATTGAAATCCGGGTAAACAATGTTGACAAGGCTCATACTGTTTCCAGTGCTGTTGACGAACATCTTGGTGGATATCCATACTATGTACGTAACTGGATGGAGATGAACCAGAACCTTTTTGCAGCATTGAAGCTTGAAAAAATTGCCATGGGTGTAATTCTGGTAATGATTGTTCTAGTTGGCTCATTCAGCATAGTCACTGCATTAGTAATGCTGGTCATGGAAAAAACCAGAGACATTGCGGTGCTAATGTCCATGGGGGCAACAAGGGCCCTTATTCGAAGAATATTTATGGTCCTTGGAATGGTCATTGGTGCTGTGGGTACAGCTCTTGGCTTTTTCTTCGGCCTTGGACTCAGCTATTTACTTAAGGAGTACCAGTTTATCAGGCTGCCAGCAGATGTTTACTACCTTGATCATTTGCCGGTTCTGCACCAGCCCCTTGACCTTTTGATTATCGGGATTGCAGCCATGTTTTTATGTTTCCTGGCAACTATTTATCCGGCCCGAAAAGCCTCGAATCTAAATCCGGCAGACGCTTTAAGATATGAGTAACAACCTGTACAAACTGCAGAAAGTCAGTAAAACTTTTTCCCAGGCTGCAGAGTCCATTGATGTACTCAAGGATATCGACCTGAACATTGAACAGGGGGAATCTTTGGCCATACTCGGTGCTTCCGGGTCAGGCAAAAGTACCCTTTTGCATATACTGGGAACCCTTGATACACCATCTTCAGGCAAAGTCTTTTTGAGGGATACTGAACTTAATTCCATAACTCCGGAACAAAAAGCCTTTATAAGGCAAAAGCAGATAGGATTTATTTTTCAATTTCACCATCTGCTGCCTGAATTCAGTACCGTTGAGAATGTAGCCATGCCCGCGATAATGGGCGGAACTGACAAGAAAAAGGCCAGGGAAATGGGCATAACAGCCCTGGATCAGGTGGGACTTTCCCACAAGGCCGACCAGGATGTAACCACTTTGTCTGGAGGAGAAAGTCAAAGAGTAGCCATTGCCAGGGCCATAATATCAAAGCCCGGGGTACTCCTCGCTGATGAACCCACAGGCAATCTCGATGTAAACAAAGGATC
This sequence comes from Desulfonatronovibrio sp., assembly GCA_046260325.1. GTDB lineage: Bacteria > Desulfobacterota > Desulfovibrionia > Desulfovibrionales > Desulfonatronovibrionaceae > Desulfonatronovibrio. The sequence goes on along the minus strand of JBHEPK010000031.1, from coordinate 9,320 downwards.
GGAAATTGGAGATCTTTTATTAATGCTCAATAAAAACTTCGGCATAACCCTTATTGTTGTAACCCATAACCTTGACCTGGCTTCAAGCATGAACCTTAACTACGAACTTAAATCAGGTAACCTTTATGCTGTCAAAAAAAACTAACTGCACTCTGTTTTATATTCTTTTTCTACCAGTACTTTTTATGATGTTTCTCCTGCTTCCGCATAAAAGCATGGCAACGGAAACGACCGCTGTAATGCCTTTTGAAATCAATGCTCCTGATGATCTTGAGTACCTCAAGTCAGGTCTGCCCAAAATGCTTATAAGCGCCCTTGAAGAAAAAGGAATAAACACTGCTGACCTGGAAAAGATCCAGGATACTATAACTCAGGAACAGATAACTCAGTTTGATATTGAAACTTCTGCCCGTCTGGCCCTGATAGTGGACAGCAGATATGCGGTTTATGGCAGCTTCAGCAGGGTTGATGAATATATCAGCCTTGATGTTCGCTTAGTAGACGCCTTCGGGGAAAAAGAAACTGTTCCCTTTTATATTGTTCGTGAAGGGGTGATCAACATTCTTCCTGCTGTAGAGGAGCTGGCTGACAGGATATATCAGGAACTCTTAAAGGAAGACAGAATCGCATCTATTGATGTCCAGGGGGCCGACATACTTGATCCTGACGTAATCCTGCTGCGTCTTGGCATCCAGGAAGGAGATATTTTTGAACCTGAAAAAATAAATGATGAGCTGCGAAGAATCTTTGAGCTGGGGTATTTTGATGATGTTCGCTTTGAAGTCAATGAAACTGTGGCTGGCAGGGAAATCCTGATTGTCGTTGAAGAAAAGCCCCTTATCCAGAACATAAATATCCAGGGCGCAAACAAAATCAAAGAAAAGGATGTACGCGAGGCCTTGACCACCCGTACAGGAAGCGTGGTCAACCCCAGAATAATAAGTGAAGACCTGAGTAAAATCAGAGAAATGTACAGAGGAAAAGGTTATTATAACGCCACTGTGGACTATAGTGTGACATCAATTAACGATAGACAGGCCAATCTCAATATCCAGATTCAGGAAGGCAACAGACTTTTTATAAGAAACATCGATATTGAGGGGGCTGAAAGCATCAGTCAACGCAAGCTGCGCAAAGAAATGATCCTGAAAAAACGGGGCGTTTTATCCTGGATGACTGGAAAAGGTATCCTGCGCGAAGAGCTGCTCGACCGCGACGCTGCCGCCATTGAAGCATATTATGCGAATAAGGGATTCATTGATGCCAGGGTAGGACAGCCAGAGGTGGAATACACTGAAGATGGCATCAATCTTATCTTTTATCTTGAGGAAGGCCCCAGGTACAAAGTCGGAGAAATTGCCTTTGAGGGTGATCTCCTGGCCTCACTTGAAGAACTTAGGGAAATAATAAGCATTGATGAGCTGGCCAGCGAGGATGAATACTTTGATAGATCAATCATGCGTGATGACCTGCAAAACCTGGAAGATTTTTATACTGACTTTGGATACGCTTTTGCTGAAGCTGATGTTGACATGAATGTGGACCGGGAAAATCTGCTTATTAATCCTACCTATATTATGGATAAGGGAGACAAAATATATATCGGCAAGGTTCAAATTGAAGGCAATCATAAGACCAGAGACAATGTTGTCCGCAGGGAAATGAGGCTGGCTGATGGAGACCTTTTCAGCGGCTCCGATCTCAGGCGGTCTAATGAACGCCTTCACAGGCTGGATTTTTTTGAAACTATAGAAATTGAACCTGTACCCACAGGGGATGATGACGAGATTGACCTGATGGTCAAAGTTGAAGAAAAGCCCACAGGCATACTTTCAGCAGGTGCTGGATACTCTTCATATGATAAAATATTTTTTACAGGTATGGTTCAGCAGCGCAACCTGTTTGGTAAGGGATATAACCTGGGATTCACAGGATCTTTCGGGAGCAGAACAACAAATTATGATTTAAGCTTCTGGAATCCCTACTTCAGAGACAGCAACCTGGGCCTTGGAACAGATCTGTACTGGATTGACGATGAATATTTCACATATGATAAGGAAACCATAGGTGGACGCCTGCGGTTCTCCTATCCCCTGGGCGAATACACCACTTTATACTGGCATTACCGTCTGGATAAATCCAACATCAGCAAGCTTTCTGATGATGTTCACCGCGATATCCAGGAACTTAAAGGAGACCGCTGGTCCAGTGCAGTTTACGTTGCTGCAACCAGAGACACTACTGACAGACGCATGAATCCTACACGAGGTACCATCAATACATTTTCTGTGGAAAATGCCGGAGGGTTCATAGGCGGCGATGATAATTTCATCAAGTATATATACAGATCTGATTATTACCAGCCTTTATTCTGGAAAACAGTCTTTCACTGGCGCGGCCAGGCAGGCTACCTCATGAAGAATACAGACAAAAAGATACCCAACTTTGAACTTTTTGCCCTGGGGGGTATCAGCAATGTACGTGGATATTCCGCCAGAAAGATTGCCCCGAGATATGACGATAATGAGGTTAAGGGCGGAGATAAACATTTCTTTACAAATTTTGAGCTTATCTTTCCCCTCAATGAAGAGATCGGGCTTATGGGAGTAACATTTTTCGATGCCGGAAAAGTCTGGGATACTGGTGAGAAGGTAGATTTTGATCTCTACAAAAGTATCGGCGCAGGCATCAGGTGGTACTCTCCTATGGGCCCCATCAGAGTTGAATATGGATATGGTCTGGATAAACTTTATGGAAAAAGTGAAAGCAAAGTTGAATTCAGTATGGGACATACATTCTGATCAATTATGATTTGTTATCAAATTTCCATTATGAAAAACTAATTAAAAATTAACTCAGGGAGATTAAAAATGAAAAAAATTGGATTATTTCTTATTGTTATCATGATGATTGCCGGAAGTGCCATGGCAGCTGAAAAATTGGCTTATGTTGAAGTACAGAGAATTCTTGAAACATCCGAGCCAGGCAAAAAGGCACTTGGCCAGCTTAGCAAAAAATTTGAAGATATGAAAGAAGAACTGGACAAGGAAAGGGCTAACCTTGAAGAAATGCGTGAAGAGCTCCAGAAACAGAGCTTAGTTTTAAGCCAGGACGCCCAGCAGGATCTTGAAACCGAGCTTCGCCAGAAAGTTGGTGAGTTTCAGGAAATGTTTGAGGCATACCAGACCAGAATGCAGCAGGAAGAGCAGACATTGTCTGAGCCCATCATTGACATGCTTTTTGATATTATCAACGATTTCGGTGAAAAAAATGAATACGAGTTCATTTTTGATGCCCAGTCCAGTGGAATAATTTATGCCAGCGAGGCATTAAATATCACTGACCAGATCATAGAAAAGCTGAACAGCGAATGGGCAGCAAAAAACTAAAACTGATCTCAACACCTTATCAGCGTTTTGAAAAAGTCCTTATTAAAAAGGCTGTTCAAAGATTCCAGGTGACGAAGCAATCGGAAGATTTTCAACAGCCTATTATACCAATAATTTCGCATCTATTAATCATTTCCAGGATCAGGAGCAACAAGATCCAATCCATTTAGACTGTTGCTCCTGATCCTGCAAACCCGCAACTAATTTTCAGAGACAGCAATGCTACTTTCAGAACTGGCTTCAAAACTTGGCCTGCAGTATACAGGCAGTGATTTTGATATAAAGGGCGTTAACACCCTGCAGGATGCTGAGCCCCATGAAATTTCTTTTCTCGCCAACCCCAAGTATATCCAGCATCTGAACATCACTAAAGCTGGAGCGGTCATTATTGATCCTGAATCATTCACCAAAGTTTCCCGCGCCATTATAAGCAATACTCCCTATCTTGATTTTGCCCGGACAGTTAAGCTCTTTGAGCGTGTTCAAGGATTTGAGAAAGATTATTCAGATCAGGCCTTTGTTCATGAATCCGCTGAAATCGCAGATGGGGCTGTGATTCATCCCATGGCCTTTGTCGGCCCCGGAGCTGTCATAGGTAAAAACACAAAAATTTTTCCTTTTACATATATAGGGGAAAACTGCCGCATTGGGGAAGACTGCCAGATTTTTCCCAACGTGACCTTGATGTCGGACTGTGTGGTTGGAAACAGGGTAATTATCCATCCCGGTGCAGTCATTGGCGGAGACGGATTTGGGTTTGTCCCAGACGGTGAGGCCAGGGAAAAAATTCCCCAGGTTGGAATTGTAGTTATTGAAGATGATGTGGAAATAGGATCCAATACTACAATTGACCGGGCAGCTCTTGGTAAAACCGTTATCGGTCGGGGAACCAAAATTGATAATTTGGCTCAGATTGCTCATAATGTTCAGATAGGCCCAAACAGTGTAATTATCTCCCAGGTAGGTATTTCCGGTAGCACCATGCTGGGCAGAAATGTTATCCTCGGAGGTCAGGTCGGAGTAGCTGGACATCTTAAAATCGGCGACAATGCCAGGGTAGCTGCCAAATCAGGAGTGGGTAAGGATATACCTTCAGATACTGACTGGGGAGGCATACCTGCCATGGGCCATGCTACATTTCTCAAAAACGCAGTCCTCGTGCCCAAGATTCCTGAAATATTTAAACGCGTTAAAAAACTGGAAAACCAATTAAAAGAATTGCAGGAATTGCTGTTTCAAGGAGATAAAAAATGAAGCCCCCAATCCAGGGAGAAATTGTAAGCAAGGATATCCTTGACCTTCTGCCTCACAGATATCCTTTTTTGCTGGTAGACAGGGTCCTGGAATTTGAGCCCTTCAAATATATCAAGGCTGTTAAAAATATTACCCTTAATGAGCCCCATTTCCAGGGACATTTTCCCATGTATCCAGTCATGCCTGGGGTTCTGATTCTTGAGTCCATGGCGCAGACAGGGGGAATTATGGTCATAAAAAGCATTAAGGAAAAGATGGACGGAAAAATATTTCTTTTCGCCGGCATTGATAAGGTTCGCTTTCGCAAACCTGTTTTTCCAGGAGACCAGATGATCATCGAAGTTGAATATGGTCGTCATAAAATGAACCTCTGGAAAATGGAGGCAAAAGCCTTTGTAGATGGCAATATTGCTGCCCAGGGAGTTTTTTCAGCAGCCATTGTGGACAGGGAAGATCAATAATGAGTGCTCAAATACATCCCACAGCAATTATTGACCCAAGTTGTCAACTTGGTGAAAATGTTATCATTGGCCCATACACCATCATCGAAGGTAATACTCGCATTGGAAGCGGAACCAAGGTGGATGCCTTTGCCCAGATCAAGAACTTCACATCTCTGGGTCAGAACAACCATATCTATTCTTATGCCTGTATCGGGGAGGCACCCCAGGATATAAAATACCAGGATGAAGAAACATGGCTGGAAATCGGCGACAATAACAAAATCAGGGAATACACCACACTAAACAGAGGAACCCCTGATGGAAAAAAAGTCACCAAAATAGGTTCAAATTGTTTTTTGATGGCTTATACCCATGTTGCTCACGA
>JBHEPK010000031.1:0-3839 GCA_046260325.1 Desulfonatronovibrio sp. | reverse complement strand
TGTTCTTGAAGACGGGGTTATCATGGCCAATGGGGCTACCCTGGCTGGCCATATTCATCTTGGACAACGCTCTGTAGTTGGAGGTTTATGCGCAGTACATCAGTTTGTCCGCATAGGTGAATTTGCTTTTATTGGCGGCAAAAGCGGTGTTGCCCAGGACATTCCGCCCTACATGCTTGTGGCTGGAGAGCGGGCCAAAGTTTATGGTCCCAATCTCATCGGCATGCGCCGGGCAGGCTTTGACCGCAAAGAAATTTCAGCTGTAAAAAAGGCTTTCCATCTTATCTGGGGGTCAGGCGTTTCCAGATCAGATGCCTTAGAAACCATTAGAAAAGAATCTGGTCAATTTAATGCCATTGAAAAGCTGGCTTCTTTCATTGAAACCAGTAAACGGGGAATTGTTTCCAGAGATAATGACAGGGAAAAGGATGCCCGGGAATAAAACTTTGGGACTTGTGGCTGGTGGGGGGCAGTTTCCCTTTCTCGTAGCCGGGGAAGCGCGTAATCTGGGATATGATGTTGTAGCTGTTGCCTTTAATAAGGATACAGATATTGAGATTGACCAGCATGTTTCCAGAACAGAATGGATCAAACTGGGCCAGTTAGGGAAACTGATTAAGTTTTTCAAAGAAAATAATGTTGACCAGGTTGTATTTGCCGGACCCATCAATAAACCAGGAGCCTTTGACATTCGCCCGGACATTAGAGCCCTCAAGCTTCTTTTCAGCCTGAGAAGTCGCAACGATAATTCTTTACTGACTACTGTTGCCGGTGAACTGGAGTCAGAGGGCCTTGAAGTTGTTTCTGCCCTTAAATTTGTCCCGGGCCTTGTGTCTCCTGCAGGAAGAATATCCAAAAGACAACCTTCAGAAACTGAAAAAAATGACATCCTTTTTGGTTGGCCTCTGCTCAAAAAAATAGGTGCCATGGACATTGGTCAATGTCTGATGGTCAAGGAAAGAGTTGTTGTTGCAGTTGAAGCCATTGAAGGTACGGATCAAACCATCCTCAGAGCGGGAAATCTAATCAAAAAAGACTTTACTGTTATTAAAACTTTCAAGCCAGGCCAGGATGATCGCATAGACCTTCCGGCAATGGGCCTCAAGACCATTGAAACCATGGTTCAGGCGAAAGCTTCCTGCTTAGCTTACGAAGCAGGCAAAAGCCTTTTTTTTGATCTGAATGAAGCCATAGAACTGGCCCGGAAAAACAAAATTTCAATTATCGGAATTGATCCGGAAAAACCCATAGAAAATCAGTTTTAAAAAAAATTATATATTCAGCTTTCTTGACTGTCATCTTTAGTAATACTGGAACTCGAAGACTGCATCAGCACTCTTTTAGTCCAGAACTGACATTTTTTCAGCTCCTCTTTTAATTCCATAATCTCAGTTTGAAAACGGGTTTCCAATTCTTCCTGCTTATTCTTGAGAGCATTGATCTCCAATTTTACTTCAGACAAAGAGTCTTCGCTCAAAGTTCGAGTTTCGGCCTGGTCCTGATTTTTTTGTTTTTGCCAGATAATATGCAGGCCTTTTTTGATTTTGGCATGGCCTTGACGAATGTCTATAATCTCCTGCCTTACACCCCGCTCAAGTTTAAGGGCGTCAGCCATTTTTTCCATGGTATTGGCCTGCCTGAACATGATTTCCTGCCAGACTTCTGTTTTTGATTCCGGATATATTTCTGGATAAGAATGACTGTTGATCTCCTTGTCCTGATAAATATCTGCAGGATTCTGGGAAAATCTCGCTGCCAGCCTGCTTTCAATTTCATTGGAAGAAAGACTTTCTTCAAGCCCCTGAACAATGGTTTTAAAAACATCCACAGCCTGAGGCTTAAATCTTTCTTTTCTGCCACTGCCCACTGAAGGCAGATATTTTTCATACTTATCCCTGTAATAACGGACATTACTTTCTGGCAGAGTGAGACGTCTCGCTATTTCTTTTATAGTCAATAATTCCTGTGACATACTGATTATTTTCCTGATAATTGGAGCATAAACGGGTTTACTTGCAATAAATTATAATTAACTTTATACATAATTGACTTAACAGTAAATGTATCTACTGACCGTTTGCAGAATAAGTCTCTATCAAGCAGGAGGTTGACTATGCAGCCCATTTTCAGCGTTGACGCATTTAGAACAACTTCATTGTCTCAAAATATTACAGCTAATAATCTGGCAAATTTAAATACTGATGAGTTTAAAGCCCAGCGCCTGGACCGGGAGACAGGCCCTGATGGTATGGGAGTTCGTCCAGCCCAAGTGGTAACAGACACATCTCCCGGGCCGGCAATCCAGAGGCAGGAACTAATTGAAAACGAACAGGGCCGAACAGAAGCCAGGGAAATGACCGTTGAAGGAAGCAACACTGACATTGCCAACGAAATAACAACAATGATCACTGATCAGGTAGCCATGGAAGCCAATGCAGAGGTAGTACGGACATATGACAATATGGCAGGACGCATCATAGACATGATTGTTTAACCTCATCTTCCCCATGCATCAACGATAGCCTTCAGGATCAATCTCCAAGCGCTTGGTAATTTTCTGCAGGGCTACTCTGCTCATACCAGCCAGCTTGGCTGCCTGAGAAATATTTCCATTTGTCCTGGACAACATCTCCCGCACATATTCTTCTGTAAATTGATTAACAACTCTGGATTTTGCTTCAGAATAAAGTTCTGATTCATTTATAGATACCTCTTCCGATCCTGATGATTGATTATGATTGTGGCTGTCAACGGCCTGAAGGGATGACATATCCACTTCGTCCCCCCCGGAAAAAACAATCATTCTGCGAACAAAATTCTGTAATTCCCTGACATTACCAGGCCAGTCCCTGCGCATGAGAGACTCCAGCACTGAAGTGGAAATCTTTTTAGGCTCTATTCTCAATTCAGATGCAACCTTACGATTAAAATGATGAACCAGAAGAGGTATATCCTCGGATATTTCCCTTAATGACGGGGTGGAAACGCTGACCACATTAAGCCTGTAAAACAAATCTTCTCTGAAACTTTTGTCCCGGATCTTTTCTTCAAGATCCTGATTGGTGGTGGACAGAATTCTAACATCCACATTCATATTCTTATTGCTGCCCAAAGGCCTGACTTCATGCTCCTGCAAAACTCTGAGCAGCTTGGTCTGAATGGAAACAGGTATATCTGCTATCTCATCAAGAAGCAGGCTGGAACCGTGCGCCTCTACAAAAAGTCCGGTATGATCCTTTAACGCCCCGGTAAAAGAACCTTTTTTATGACCAAAAAGCTCACTTTCCAGAAGATGTTCAGGTATTGCCGGACAATTAATTGTAACAAGAGGTTTGCTCTTTCTGTTACTCAGTGAATGGACGGCCCTGGCAACCAACTCCTTGCCGGTCCCTGACTCCCCGCGGATCAGGACAGAATAATCAGTATGTGCCAGAGAGTAGATTGTTTCATAAAGCTTCTTCATGGGCTTAGTCTGACCGACAAAATCCTCAAAAACTGACTTTCCGCTGATTTCCTGGCGAAGACTCATATTTTCCCTGATAAGCCGGCTGCGCTCAAGGCCTTTTTTAATTTGTCTCACCAGGTCCGGCAGCTCAAAGGGTTTGGTTACAAACTCATAAGCCCCCATTTTTATAGCCTGCACAGCTATTTCTATACTTCCATAAGCAGTCATCATTATAATGGTTCCTGCTGGATCTGCCTTTTTGACTTGCTCCAAAAGCTCTAACCCGTCCATTTCAGGCATGCGGACATCCATAAGAATTAGATCGTAAGGATTCTGCTTAATAAGACTAAGGGCCTTATGCGGGTTGGATGTAACTTTAATTTTGGTGTTTTCA
>JBHEPK010000309.1:0-1345 GCA_046260325.1 Desulfonatronovibrio sp. | reverse complement strand
GCCCTGGTAAGCATCATGGGAAAACCTCATTAAAAGGACAAATTGGATGTTTTTAGTCCTATATGTGCATAATTATGCTGTCAAGCTCCTATTTTTTATAAAAAGAAAACCCTGCGTTTGCTTAACTGGATTACAAATCCTTTAAAGCAGACGCAGGGTGAGGTGCTATTTTTGCAACTATTCAGCACATTGCCTATGTTTATCATTCTGGTGTTAATTTTTTATCCAAATCGAAATCCAAAATCCTTACCTGAATCGATTCTAATGCAAAGATTTATTGCTGGAATTTCGATTTGGATTTCCATGTCTTAATCCCTGGACCAGAATTACTTAGTCGATGACTACAGCCAAATAAAAAAAGTTGTTGTGAACAAATACCTGTATTTTTCATAAACCTGTCCGCAAGTTGATTTTTACCCGGCCTGGACTGTTTCTTCCTTTTCAAGTTTGTCCTGGTCACTGTGCTCTGTTCCCACATCATGGACAATATTCAGCTCTTCAGAGGAAAAAACCTTGTTCACATCAAGAATAATAATGAACCGGTCATCCTGTTTGCCCATACCCTGAATAAATTCAATATTTATTTTTGTTCCTATTCTCGGAGGCGGCTCGATATTGCTTTCGTCTATCTCAAATACCTCCTGGACCGAGTCTGCCAGGGCGCCCATAATTGTTGATTCACCTGCAAATTGAACTTCTGTAATGATAATGCAAGTGTTTACAGTTCTTTCAGTTTTGGGCAGACCAAATTTGAGTCTAAGGTCAGCCACAGGAACAGCCCTTCCCCGCAGATTGATTATGCCAAGTAAGAATTCAGGTGTCCTGGGTACTCTGGTTACAGGTGTATAATCCAGAATTTCCCAGACATTGGCAATATCAATGGCATAAAGCTCTTTCGCCAAAGTAAAGGTCAGATATTGATTGGCAGCAACTGCCTTGTCTTTTTTTTCAGCCATGATGACTCCTATTTATGAATCGAATTAAGGATTGAATTATTTTCCGCAATTTTTTACGGGTCATGGACTCTTTTTTAAAAGGTCCATGACCATGTTTCTAAATTAGAATTTTTCAAAATCCTTATCAATGTCGTCAGCCCCCATATCCAAGGCAAAACGGCCATCTTTTTTTTCTTTATTATTACTTAGAGCCCTTTTCTGATCTTGCTTGGGCTTTTCATTTTTAACGGTCATTTTGCGCGTCTTTGGTCCACTGAAACCTCCTTCATCTCCAACCCTGAAAAAGGCCATGGTTGCCTGAAGCTGTTCAGCCTGGCTGGACAGTTCTTCAGCAGTGGATGACATTTCTTCAGAAGCAGAAGCATTCTGCTGAATAACCTGATCCAATT
>JBHEPK010000308.1:858-1353 GCA_046260325.1 Desulfonatronovibrio sp. | reverse complement strand
GTATAAACGGTATGATTTATATTCGCGGCAATGCCCTGGATTATGAGAAATGGGCCGGCAACAAAGGTTTGGAAAAGTGGGATTACGCCCACTGTCTGCCCTACTTCAGAAAGGCGGAAAACCGTTTGCATGGAGCAGACGAATACCATGGCTCGAACGGTCGCCTTAACCTTGATACAGCAAAATGCGACAATCCTCTCTTCGATGCCTTTTTCAAGGCGACTGAACAGGCCGGTCACCCCCTCACCAAAGACGTTAATGGTTATCAGCAGGAAGGATTCGGTAAATTTGACCAGAATATTTATCGGGGAAGGCGACATAATGCGGCCCGGGCTTACGTTCACCCGGTAAAGAATCGTGCAAACCTCACAGTGCAATGCAAGGCGACGGTTAATCGTATCCTTTTCGAAGGAAAAAAAGCGGTCGGCGTCGAATATGTCAAAGGTAAAAAAACAGTGCAGGCCTACGCCGGAGAGATTATATCCTGCGGCGGGG
>JBHEPK010000308.1:493-837 GCA_046260325.1 Desulfonatronovibrio sp. | reverse complement strand
ATGTGGTGCATAATCTGCCTGGTGTCGGCGAGAATCTGCAGGATCACCTGGAGCTGTATGTTCAATATTCCTGCAAAAAGCCTGTGAGTATGTATCCGGCTCTCCAATGGAAAAACCAACCTAAAATCGGTTATGACTGGTTGTTTCATCGCAAAGGTGCTGCTGCCACCAATCATTTTGAGGCGGGAGGCTTTATCCGTGGCAACGACCGCGTAGATTATCCCAATCTCCAGTTTCATTTTCTGCCCATTGCTATTCGTTATGATGGTTCTGCTCCGGCCCAGGGCCATGGTTTTCAGCTGCACGTAGGGCCGATGAATACGGATGTACGTGGTCATGTTAAG
>JBHEPK010000308.1:0-294 GCA_046260325.1 Desulfonatronovibrio sp. | reverse complement strand
TTTGCGCGGTAAGGAACTGGCGCCGGGACCCGAGATTCAAAGCGATGAAGAGATTCTCGATTTTGTCGCCCGTGAAGGTGACAGTGCCTACCACCCATCCTGTACCTGCAAAATGGGCTACGATGACATGGCGGTGGTTGATGGTGAGCTCAAGGTCCATGGGGTGGAGAATTTACGGGTAGTCGACGCATCGGTCTTCCCATCCATTACCAATGGCAACATTTATGCTCCGGTTATGATGGTGGCGGAAAAGGCAGCCGACCTGATCCTTGGCAATACCCCGGAGCCCCCTGC
>JBHEPK010000307.1:0-1397 GCA_046260325.1 Desulfonatronovibrio sp. | reverse complement strand
CCTGCAGCAGAAAAGTGATCATTCCTCAGCCATGGGAGATTTGACCAAGGTACGCACTTTTTTGAATTCTCCCACAGCAGCCGCATTCCTGGACGCTCTGATCTCTCCGCTGCAGCTGTTGATTGTTTTTTTTCTAAGCCCCATTATGGGCATTCTGGCCACTTTCTGTATTTTGATCATCCTGGCCACTAAGTTTGTCAGCAAAAAGCAGACTCAGGAGCTTTTAAAAAATTCCAACAAACGGTTTGGGCAGGTCAATGCTTTTGCCCAGGAGTGCGTTTATAATGCTCAGGTAATCAAATCCATGGGTATGCAGCCAAAGGTGGCTAATAGATGGAGACACATGCAGGACCTTATGGTCAGGGATCAGACAGAGGCCAGCGAAAAGGCTGGGGTTCATTCAGCTATAACCAAATCCATGGGCTGGATTATGCAAGTCCTGCTCATGGGCATTGGATTTTCCATGATTCTTTCGGGAACCATGGGCAGTGGTTTCGTAATTATTGCGGTTATTATCGCGGGAAGAGTGATAATGCCAATGCAGATGGTGGTCAATGGCTGGCAGCAATATCAGGACGCCAAGGAGGCTTTTGTCAGGCTGAAGGAATTTTTTGCGCAGCTTAAAGAAAAAGACAAAGAAGAGACCCTGGATCTGCCTGAACCTCAAGGACACCTTGCAGCGGAAAGCCTGGTTTACGGACATGGGGGCAAACCCATAGTCAAAGGGGTTTCATTTGAATTGGAACCTGGTCTGGCCATGGGCATAATAGGACCCAGCGGAGCTGGAAAGACTACCCTGGCTCGTATGTTGACCGGCTCTGTACGTCCACAGAATGGAATATTGCGCTTAGATGGGGCTGATATGCATCAGTGGGATCAGGACAGGCTGGGTATGCACGTGGGATATCTGCCTCAGGAAGTAGAGCTTTTTGAAGGTACTATTTTCATGAATATTTCACGTTTCCAGGAAACAGATATTGAAGAGGTCAAGATGGCCGCATCCAGGGTGGGCTTGGATGAAATCATTGAAATGCTGCCCAGTGGATACGATACCCTGCTGGAGGAAAGAGGAATGAATCTTCCGGGTGGGTTAAGGCAGAGAGTAGGCCTGGCCAGAGCCCTTTTCGGCCGTCCCAGGATATTGATCCTGGATGAGCCGGATGCCAGCCTGGATCAGTCAGGAATTAAGGCTCTGCAGGAAATGATAACTCAAGTACATAAGGAGGGTATTACCCTGATTTTAGTGACTCATCGTCCACAACTGCTTGTGGCTACGGATAAGCTGCTGATGCTTAAGAACGGACAGGTGGCGATGTATGGACCAAGCAAACAGGTGCTGCAAAAGCTTTTGCCGGCCAAGAGCAACAAAGGGTAATGCATTAATATGAAAAAATATC
>JBHEPK010000306.1:0-1424 GCA_046260325.1 Desulfonatronovibrio sp. | reverse complement strand
CCCCCAAGGCCAATATTACAAATTCCAAAAATGGAAATCACCTGAGTTAAATACAACCCAAGTCTGTGTCCATACTGATTTAAAGCTTTGATTGCCTTAGTATTTTTTTCTTCAAGGTGGGTGTCCAGATCTCTCAGGGTGCTGATATTTAAGTTATTTGCAATAACAAGGTCAGATAGAGCCTTGGCATTGAGCCAGGTCTCAGCGCATCCGGTCTGCCCGCAACCACACTTAATCCTGCGTCCGGGACCAAGATAAAGATGTCCCAGCTCAGGACCTGCAGGGAGCTTTCCTCTCCATATTCTATTATCTAAAACAACACCTGAACCAAGACCAGTCCCAAGTGTAAAGACCATGGCATCATTTTCACCGATTAGGCATCCCTTAAAAATTTCTCCAAGAGCAGCAGCCTGGGCGTCATTTTCCAGAGTCACTTCCAAACCAAACTTATCGAGAAGAAAATCCCTGAGGTAAAAATTTTTTAACTCCGGCATATTGGTAGGATTAAGATATGCACCTTTTTGGAAATCCATGGGGCCTGCACTGGCCAGTCCAATTTTTTGAACTTTGCCAGGACACTGAGACATAATATCATTAACAATTGAAATTAATGACTTCTTTGTTCCATCAAGGGTTTTGGGCCTGGAACTATGAACCACACTGCCAGTCAGTCCAGAACTGTTGATCCAGGTTCCCCTGATATTGCTTGCGCCGAGATCAATACAAACAAACATAAAATGCCCTGCTTACCTTATGTTTAAAAAATGGTGCACATACAGGCTGTATAAGAACTCCAGACATTAACCAAGACTGGTCTGAAAACATTTGAAATCACTGATAATCTTTGCATGATCAAAAGCCAGTTGAGGAAGATCATTCCAGCTGAATAAAGCAGCATTCTGAGCATCATCACCTGCTCTGATGGCTTGAATGTCTAAAGCATAAGCTGTGTAAACAACACTTAAAGTATGTGATCTGGGATCTCTATCCGGATGAGAATAAACCCCGAGAAGCCCTGTCAGTTGTACATCAAGGCCTGTTTCTTCCCTTGCCTCTCTTACAGCAGCATGTTCAGCCCTTTCTCCATAGTCAATAAAACCGCCCGGCAAAGCCCAGCCAAAAGGGAAATTCCTTCTCTCTATGAGAACAATCTTTTCAGGAGGAAAAAAAATCACTATATCAACTGTGGGAGTTGGATTTTTATAGAAAAGTACAGGCTCTTTGCAGGATGGACAGGGTTTGTAGTAACTCATAATCTTTCTTTATTAAGATATATTGATAAAATAATATTTGGGAAAACTTGATAAAACAGGACTCAAGGTGTAATCAGAATTTAATTCATTGTCATAAATGATTAATCAGCCTTGAAGAACAGCTTATTAGCCTAATAAGCTTCACCTGGCAATGAATAAGCAGTCTATGAA
>JBHEPK010000305.1:0-1471 GCA_046260325.1 Desulfonatronovibrio sp. | reverse complement strand
GGATGGGAGGGTCAGGCATCGGGTAAAGCGCCGTTAAAGTTGAAAGACCTTGCTCAGGCTGAAAAAATTACAAATGTTTCTTTGGCTGCCGGTTTCGGAGAGCGGCTGATAAAAGTTAGTGGTCTGCTTGAAAAAGATAATAATCCTGGAATTTATGAAGTTAAGTGTTTTGAGCCTTATGAGCTTATTCCCAGGCATTGGATAAATATTTTTTGTCTGCTGGCAAATTATGGGACAAAAGTTGAATTCGCTTCTGAAACAAATCAACCCGATGTAAATGAAAGCAACACGGATCTGGGACTGCTTCATAAGTCACTATGCAGTCTAAAGCCATCCAGTATTCCTGTTCAAGGTGATGGCAGTCTGATCATCTTGTCCGCTGAAGATTCTCTTCAGGCTGCTACTGCTTTAACAACCCTGCTATTCTCCCCAAAATTTAAAAATCAAAGCCTGACAATTATTAAAGGGTGTGAAGCGGGTGTTTTAAATCAATGCCTGAAAAAATATAACATGCCCAAGACAGGTTCGGGCCAAGTCTCCCAGGCCCGCTTTGCCCTGCAGATCATCCCCCTTGCCCTTAATGTCAGATGGGCTCCGTTTGATCCCCAGGTCATGATTGATTTTCTCTCTGTGTTTCCCTTTCCACTTCCGGGTGTTGTTGTTTCAAAATTTAAAAGAGTCATATTCGAGCATCCAGGAAGATTCGGTGAGGAATGGAAGAATGCCTCCCAAGAGGCTGTTTCCAGACATATTCAGCGATTGCAGGAAAAAGGCGTTGCGCAAGATCAGATAAAAATTCGTCAAAGCCAAGTTCAAGAAGATATCAAATTCTGGCTTGAGGGAGGTTGTTATGATCCGGTGCAGGGGATGCCTTCTAATCTTATCGTTGATATATGCATAAGACTTAGAGCCTGGGCAGCAAAGATCGGCGCGTCCAAAGAAGAGTCACTTTTTATGAAAGCAGTTGAGATTATCCGGGACATGGAGCTTGCGATTCAGGCCACAGGAGCCGAATATATACCAAGACCTCAGCTCAACCGCATCCTTGATTCGGCCATGGGGGAAGGACTGCCCAACCCGGAAGATATTGAAGAAGCAGCAGACTGGTCAGTAGTTGATAACCCGGGACAAATTATCGAACCACAGGACAATATTATCTGGTGGGGCCTGGAAGGAGGCTCATCCTCTGGAAGAAATTTTAGCCCCTGGAATGAAAAAGAATTGGACTGGATGGAAGACAATGAAATTTATCTGGAGCCCGCTGACAAAACAAGAGTTAGAGAGAGCTGGTTCAGACATCAGGCCATAAGGCAGGCCAGCAAAAGATTGATCCTGGTCATGCCCATTAAGACCGGTGCAGAATCTTCAGGCTCTCATCCACTCTGGGATGAAATCAGATTTCTTCTTAATCTGAAAAATGATGATGCTGTTTCCAGTATTACCCTTCAGGCCAGTTCCATACGCTCTGCAC
>JBHEPK010000304.1:0-1485 GCA_046260325.1 Desulfonatronovibrio sp. | reverse complement strand
TCCCATTCTCCAGGCTCCATTATGAACAATTCCGTTGCCCCAAGGGAGTGCCAGTCTTTTTTAAGTGCTTTGGATGGGGCGGCGAATCGCGTGCTTTTCCTGGCGCTTTTGCCCTGGTCCATGACTGCTGAGCCGTACAGAACAAAAAAAAGAGAATTCCCCTGAGCTATATGCAAAGCCATAGTCCGAAAAGGGGTAAATTGGGCTGGATTAACACCTTCATCCCATAAATTGACTATATCAGGACAGGTACTTTTTCTTTGTCAGCCCAGATCCGAACCACAGCTTTATTACTTCTGGTCATCCAGGTGTGAGTTGAGTGGAAAGAAATTTTTCTATAAGGCGGTTGGGGAGAGTCTGGTAACTATCCTTTGAGTCATTGACTGAAAAAAAAAGGCCGGGATATCCCGGCCTTTTAACCAAATCTATCGGGTTAATGCTTAATTAACAATTTCCCATGTGCCATTTCCCAATCGGCATGCTGTTCCATAAGCCCTTTCAACGTTTCCTTCGATTATAACTTCAGTGGAGTATTCCCGGCAATATCTATTTGTTTCCTGCTGCTGATAAGTATTTGTGGGGGTTACTGCATAAGTGGTATTGGTGTCAGGATTGTTCCACTGGTTAGTCTGACCTGTTGGTCGTGTCTCAAGGGTGGAATTGAGATTTCTTCTGTCCATCTGGTCCATTCGGTCAAGATAGCTGCCAACATATCCACCAAGGGCAGCACCAGCCAGGGTTCCACCGATAATTGCTGCTGTTCTGCCAGTGCCTTTGCCAATCTGAGTTCCGGCGATTCCGCCGGCAATTCCACCCAGGGCTGCCCCGCCTGCAGTATTCATGTTTCCAGCACAGCCAGTCAGGAAAAAAACGCCAACAATCAATGATATCATTAAGTTTCTCATCCAACCTCCTCAAATAAAAATCTTTAATTACAGGACTTCTATAAGTCTACTTTAAAAGTCTTCAAGTTTTATTCATTTTTAATACATAATGATCTGCTTGACAAGATTATCTTTTATTATAAGCAGGGCAGCTGCTCAAGTTCCTTGATGTTTGGTTCCGGGCGTACTCTGACAGGACGCTTCCAAGTCATTATAAAATCGATATTCCTGTGATGGATTATCTTTGGCAAGGTACATTGCCTTGTCTGCAGCTTCTATTAGACCCTGAGTGGTCCGGGCATCATCAGGATAAATGCTTATGCCCATGCTTGCCCCGATAACACAGGGCTGCCCGTTTACCTCAAAGTTCATGGGCATTATGTCTCTGATTTTTTTCAGTATTCTTTCCACATCTTTTCTGTCATTAAGGCTTGAAAGGATAATTACAAACTCATCCCCTCCAAATCTCGCAACAGTATCTGTTTTTCTGATACAAGAGGATAATCTTCTGGCAACCTTTTGCAGGACAGAGTCTCCGAACATATGTCCAAATTGGTCGTTAACAGGCTTAAATCCATTGAGGTCAATAAAGATAAGTCCA
>JBHEPK010000303.1:716-1523 GCA_046260325.1 Desulfonatronovibrio sp. | reverse complement strand
GGACCTGTTTACCAGGAACTTATTGAATCATGCAGACGCACTCTCAAGGCTTAACAGCGTGTTGAAAAAGTCATTATTAAAATTTGAGAGCCTGTTGAGCAAAAATCTGTCTGTAAATTATTAAAATGCCTGGCCAAGCAGGAGAAACATTATGCGCATACTGGTAATAGACGATGAATCAGTGTTTTTAAACACACTCATTACCAGGCTTGAATTACGCGGGCAGGAAGCAAAAGGCTGCTCAGACGCCCGGACAGGCCTTGACCTGCTTAATTCGGAAAAATTTGATGTAGTGCTTATTGACATTAAAATGCCCGGCATTGACGGCATTGAGGCACTGCAAATGGTTAAGGCTCAGCAACCGGATCTGCCAGTAATTCTTTTGACAGGTCACGCATGTGCCGAGACTGCGGGAAAAGGCAAACAGAAAGGGGCCTATGACTACCTGCTTAAACCTTTTCCAATGGACGACCTGGTAGATAAAATTGAAGAAGCGATCAAGCAAAAGCCGTAATATTATGTGGTTGAACGTTAACCACAGCACAAACTTTTCGTAATAACTTTTTTTAAAGCTTACCCGAGTGAGCGCTCGGTATAAGTTTAAAGCTTGCAAGTAACTTGATTTATATAGGCTACAAACTCATTAATTTAACACTTTGAACAGGAGGCCGCATTCATGTCTTGGAGTTTTTGGGAAAAAATTTTTTATCTTAAATTTTTTAATAGGTTAAACAAACAGGAGGTTGTATCACATGGGCTTTTTTAGAAATCAGTTTGAACTACTAAAATTGAGCTCCATAGCTTACG
>JBHEPK010000303.1:268-579 GCA_046260325.1 Desulfonatronovibrio sp. | reverse complement strand
TTGGAACAGACCTGTTTCATATTTTTGCCAAAGCAATTATGGGAACGGTAATTCACAAAAAACTGGGTAATGTTTCTTTTGGTCTGGCCATAGCCTTTCTTGTGGGGGCAATTGGCGGGGTAACTGGAGGCGGGGTAATAAACCGTACTCTCTATGAAATTAATCCCATACTGAGCGATACTTTCATCAGCATTGTATTTGTAGTACTCCTTGGTTTTCTCGGCTTTTATTCCATGCTTGACTTTCTTAAACAAAGAAAAGTCGATATGGTTGATGTTCACGGCGGAAGTGGAGGACATACCGCAAAAAAC
>JBHEPK010000303.1:0-258 GCA_046260325.1 Desulfonatronovibrio sp. | reverse complement strand
ATCATTCTGGGAATACTGCTGATACCCTGCATACTCGGCTTATCTGTAGCATTTGCAGGACTTCCCGATTATCTCGGTGGTAAGTATTCATACATGCCCAGTTTTTATTCTCCATCCATCTTTCTGGTATCAATTGTTATTGGTCTTGCAGCTGGACTTATCACGGGATGTATTGGAGCCGGAGGAGGATTCATTATTACCCCGGCTTTGATGAGTGCCGGAATTAAAGGCATTCTTGCAGTTGGAACAGACCTGTTT
>JBHEPK010000302.1:0-1523 GCA_046260325.1 Desulfonatronovibrio sp. | reverse complement strand
TTCTTCCAAAGCCTGGCGCGCAACCGTGATTCTTTTGTGACTTTCATCAATTTTCAGAAAACTTGAAGTGACTTCAAACACCACTGTTCTCAAAAGATCTTCATATTCGGCCATAAGTTGCTTAGTTTTTTGCCCGGCCTGTTTGTGAGCATAGTATGTCTTTCCCCATTCAAAAAGAGTCCACTCCATCTGAACTCCGGCGCGCCACTCACTTTTATCCTGCAGTTTGCTTCCGCTAACCCCTGGATCATCACCCCGGCGATTATAATCAAAATTTGCTCCGATCTGAGGATAAAATGAGCTGGCAGTAATTCTTTCATCTTTTGTTGCCACTTGAATGCTTTTGTCAGCTATGAATATGTCAGGTCTGTTGTTTAAGGCATGCTCCCGGCATTGATCTACATCCATTTCAAAAGGGAAATATTTAAGCTCGCCCTGGTATTTGACTTTTTGGTCTGCAGGAAGAAAAAGAAGCATGTCCAGCTTTGCCTCAATTATCTGGGCGTTATTTTCAGCAGAAATGAGATCCTGTTCTGCCTGAGCTACATCCACCTGGGCCTGAAGTACTTCAAGGCGCGGGGCCAAACCTACATCATAAAAAGACTGACTGACATCCAGATGGGATTTGAGTCTGGTCAGAGAATCATTGGCAACACGAACAGATTCCTTTGCAGCCAGCAAATCCATAAAACTGGTCTGGATTTCAAGGATCAGTTCAAGTTCTGCTTTGGAAAGTTGAGATTCTGCCTGCTGATTGCCAAGCTTAGCTTGCTCATAGTTGCTCAGTATGTTGAAACCAGTAAATAAAGGCTGGTTAATGTTAAAGTTCATCGTCCAGACATCCCTGGAATCACTGATGCGCATTCCTGTGGCAGGGTCCATACCTGCAGGTGCTTCATTAAGTCTTGTGTAGCCATATCCAACCTTAAATCTCGGGCCAAAAGCGCCCCTGGCCGAGTTGACTCCATATTTGGTTCCAGTAAGAGCTTCTCTTGCTGCCTGTAGAGCCTGGTTACGCTCCAAACCCGTTTTTACAGTGGTTTCAAGGTCCATAACATTTTGAGCGTTGGTTTTGTGAACCGGGAATAATAGAAAAATAGCTAAGGTCATGAAAAAAACATTGCTTAGAGAAATGAACTTGAACATAGTTACTCCATTGAGCGTGTGAAAAAATTTATCAAGCAGGATGTTGTTCTGCGTTTGTGTTTTAAGTAAACATTGCCATTATGATTATAGTTCGTCTAAAAGATGAGACCAACCATCAAAAAAATCATTGATAATTTTGTTGCAATAAAATGCAAAAAAACTTAATGTCAACTCATTCTTTTTAAGTCAACGATATCAGATGGATATCACAGGTTACTACAGGGAGGCACATATGTTGGAAGGCATGATGCTTTTGATGGCTCTAATTGTTCTCGGGGTTATTCTTAAATCTTTTCATAGCGAGCATGGTCCAGACAAAGATAGCGGCCATTAAATTTCTCTTTATTGGGCGCCCGTAGCTCAGCCGGATAGAGCGT
>JBHEPK010000301.1:0-1529 GCA_046260325.1 Desulfonatronovibrio sp. | reverse complement strand
TCCATAAATTGCAGGAAGGAGCAAGGCAGCTGCTTTTGTCCGGCATACTGATTCATAATCCTGAAAATATATATTACTATACTTCTATTTATCCCCACGAGCCATCTTTTTTTATTGTTCCTCCTGCAGGTGAACCTCTGTTGATAGCTCCAAGGTCCATATATACTCAGGCCCGAAAAGAATGTCTCATCCCTGTAGTTCCCGGAGAACTTGATATTGCGCAAACTGCCTATGAAAAGATGCTTTTAACCGGGGTCTTAAAACCACCTCCATCTACTGCTCTGAAGAGCTTTATCAGAAAGATAGGTGAATCTCCTCTGGGGATTGAACAGAACTATCTCACTGTCTTTCTTCTGAACAAATTGAGGATCAGAAATCAGACGGATATAAGTCCTTTGATTATGAATATGAGATCCCAAAAAGACAGTTTTGAGATTCAGCATATTAAAAATGCCTGCTCCATCGCGGACCAAGCCATGATAGAAACCAGAAAGGCAATAAAGCCCGGTATTTCTGAATTGGAACTTTCTGGTATTTTTGATGCTGCTGCCAAGGCCATGGGAGCAGATGAAACCAAATGCAAGGTCAGGTCAGGAAAAAATTCAGCTCTTGCATATACCAGCTGGATGGATGAAAAATTGGTTAAAGGCCCTGTTCTTATCGACTATGGCACAAGAATCAGAGGATACTGGTCTGATATCACAAGGATGTTTTACCTTGGTTCTGAGCCAGACGCATTATTTCTAAAAATATATGATTTTGTCCTTACAGCGAGGTCCAGAGCCCTTGAGGTTATGAATGAGGGACAGAGCATTTACGGTCCGGAAACCGTTGTCCGGGAAGTTTTCAGAGAAAAAGGATTTGAAAAGTATGTGGTCTATACTGCCGGTCATGGCGTGGGACTGGAAGTGCATGAGCCTCCAGTTCTCAATATGCCGGAATTGGATACCAGGACCGAAAATAATACAACTGAAAGACAAAGCTTTTCTTCTGCCTTTTTACTTGGAAAAGACGATGAAAATCTGTTTGAAAGAGGACAGATTTTTGCCCTGGAGCCAGGTCTTTATCTGCAGGACTTTGGAGTCAGGGTGGAGGATATGGTCCTTATTTCAAATGGACCGCAGATGCTGTCTGCTTTGCCTACGACTTTGGAAGATATAATCATTCCATGCTGACAGGTTGAATAATGAAAGAAAATACACAGAATCAGTCTTTTAGAATTATTTTCACAAGAAAAGGAATCAGGCAGGGTTTTATTAAATGCATTCCTCTGGGCATAGGGGTTTTTGCTTACGGACTGGTCTTTGGAGTTTTGGCTATTCAGGCAGGTATGACCCCGGTTCAGGCCCAACTCATGAGCCTCCTTGTTTTTGCCGGGGCATCCCAGCTTATGGCTCTGGAACTCTGGTCTATTCATCTTCCTGTTTTGACCATTGTAATTACCACCCTGGTTGTCAATCTCAGGCATATGCTCATGGGTGCTGCCATGCGTGACTGGCTGGTTCAAATTACTCCGTCCAGATCATATT
>JBHEPK010000300.1:1236-1551 GCA_046260325.1 Desulfonatronovibrio sp. | reverse complement strand
AACCATCACCGGGCTGAAGCCTTGTTTAAGCAGTGTACCTCCAAGATGTGCCTGCCATCCATGAGCAAGATCAACTCTAAAAACAATACGGTTATATCCATCTGAATTCAAGGCATTAATGTGGCGCTGAATATTTTCTTCATTGTCCTGACCATCCAGAAGAGGGGTCAGAATTGCTTCTTTTTTCTCAGGGTTCAGCTCAGCAGAAAACAGTGAGCGATCAGAAGTATGATATCCGGAATCAACAGTATTCTGAATGGTGCGTGCAATATAAAGACGATCATAGGATTGCTGCAGAAAAGAAGTGCATTGGGG
>JBHEPK010000300.1:0-1226 GCA_046260325.1 Desulfonatronovibrio sp. | reverse complement strand
CTCCAGATGTAAAGTCCTTCATCTTCACGCAGATGGCGAAACCATACTTTAGGATAATTTGCTTCGGGTGAAGAAGTTATTTCAGATAATTGTTCAAAACCGTGATTTTTCAGATCCACAAAAGAAGTGACCCTGAAATCACTGAACAGGCAGACTGCCCTGGATCTGGCCAGTGAAATAATCAGATGTTCCAGAAGTATGGAAGCACATTGTTCGCCTCCTTGAAAAGCCCACGGGCCTGAAAACATTACGCTTTTTTCTGAAACTTGCTCCCAGCAGATAAGACCGCAGACCCTGCCTTTTTCATCCTGGGCTGTGGCTGCGTATAATTCTTCAGCCATTATCAGGTCCACGCCCTTGCCTGGTGTTGAAAACCACGCAGGGAGCTGTTCCAGGGGGAAGATTCCCAGGGCCCGGGCACAGGCATTAGAAATCAGATTTGCATCCTGACTGGTTTTGACGGTAAGTGGAGGAGAGTAATCTCTATCAGGAGAATCAGAATAAACAGGCTCAATGCTTGGATAAACATGCTCCTGGCGCAGAATCAGATGAATATCTTTGCCCTCTCTAATTACGCTGAAGCCATCGCACATTTTTGAAGCCAGAAGCAGTGACAGGTTGTTGTCAGTGGCTGCATCTGAACCATAGCCTGCAACCACATTCATGGCTGACAGGTCAGTTGACTCTGCTGTCAGGACAAACCTGGCCTGGATCCGGGAGGTGCATTGTTCCAAAAAAATATTTACAGTAGCATCCAATTGTTCCTGGCTCAGATACAAAGTCACCTCTTCCATACCCATGGTCAGGCGTAGAGCTTTTTTGTCATCAAGTCCGAACACTTGAGCAGCTGTTTGAGCAGCGCATTGAAGCAGAGCTATCCATTGTCGGTTTGCAGAAACAGTCAGTCTGATGGACTGATTAATCTTTTTCATTCCTGCTGCACTCCTCTGATAAGGTCAGATAAAAATGGTAATTGTTTACCACGCTGTAATGCTATCAGCGTGTTGAAAAAGTCATTATTAGTCAGTCTGTTTAAAAATTCCAAGTGCAAGGAGCAAAAAAAGCTATCCGGACACGTCCTGTGTCCGGCCCCCTACGGGCTGTGGCTTCGCCACATTTTCGATTTGCCGTCCTGGCAATCGAATCAAGGTCGCGGCGTATTTATGATACGTAAGAGTTTGAGCTTTTTGCAGCGACGCAGCAATTGGGAGATTTTCAACAGACTG
>JBHEPK010000030.1:0-16564 GCA_046260325.1 Desulfonatronovibrio sp. | reverse complement strand
AGATAGGCATGATCAATGAGCTTTGAATTAGTCAGAAAAGCAAAAATCTGGGCCAGGATGATTAAGCTGGAGCATTCTGTTTTTGCCCTGCCTTTTGCATATATGGGTGTTTTCTGGTCGGCCCAGGGATGGCCGGGATGGCAGGTTTTCATATTCCTGAGTATTGCCATGGTGGCTGTCCGTTCTTTTGCCATGACCTTCAACCGAATTGCAGATATTGAATATGACCGGGAAAATAAAAGAACAAGTAACAGGCCCCTGGTAACAGGTGAAATCACTGTCAAAGATGCCTATGTTTTTCTTGGTATTTGTGCAGTTGTTTTTGTTATTTCCTGTGCTTTTCTAAATATACTATGTTTTTATTTATCCTTTCTGGCTTTAGGCTGGTCAGCCTTTTACAGCTTTACCAAAAGATTTACCAGCTTGTGTCATTTTTACCTGGGCTCAGTTTTAGGCTTAGCTCCATTAGCCGGCTGGATTGCTTATGAGCCTGCGTTTGCGTTGACACCATTTCTGCTGTTTCTGGGAGTAATGTTCTGGGTGGCGGGTTTTGATATCCTGTATGCCAGTCAGGATGTAAGTTTTGATGAAGAAAAACAGCTCTATTCCCTGCCTTCCAAATTTGGTCTCGACACTGCCTTTGTCCTTTCAAGCTTCTGTCATATCAATACTATTTTGTTTTTTGGGATTGCAGGGGTGACAGCGAATGCTTCATGGCCATATTATATGGCCTGGCTTATTGTTTCTGTGGTGTTATTGATTGAGCACAAACTAATTTCTCCTACGAATCTTCAAAAAATCAATATGTCTTTTTTTACATTGAACGGGCTGGTGGCAGTGATACTGCTGCTGGGAGTTCTGGTGGATGTTGCCATCAGATAGGTGTCTTATAAGCAGTCCAATAATTCACCGCAGTATTCAGGGTTTGTCAAAGAGCAGGATTTGTGGTGAGCACAAACAGAACTTTTACAAATGATGTTCTTAAAACGCAACGGAACTATTATGAACAGCAGCTTATTTCCTGATTACAGAGGCAGACTCAAGTATAAATGCCTTGGATGCGGACAGGATTACTCCATAGAAAAACTTCATTACACTTGTCCAGAATGTTCAGGGGTATTTCTTCTTCAGGACGAATCCTTTGACAGACTGAAAAATACTTCTGGTAAAAAGTGGCGGGAAATATTTGATTTCAGAGCAGCTACCAAAAAAAGAAGTCTGTGCGGTATCTTCAGATTTTACGAACTCATGGCCCCGGTTGTTGAGGAAGAAGATATAATTTATCTCGGTGAAGGCAATACTCCTGTAATACCGGCCAGTAATCATCTTGAATCCAAGCTGGGACAGAAGTTTGCCTTTAAGAATGATGGCCAGAATCCCAGTGCTTCTTTTAAGGACAGGGGAATGGCCTGTGCGTTTTCATATCTTAAAAAACTCATAAGAGAAAAAAACTGGGATCAGGTCCTTACTATCTGCGCATCCACTGGAGATACGTCTGCTTCAGCAGCCCTTTATGGTGCCTATGTGGGTGCTCCTGTTAAGTCAGTGGTAATTTTGCCGCAAGGCAAGGTTACAAGTCAGCAGCTTTCTCAGCCGTTGGGCAGTGGCGCCAGAGTAATTGAACTCCCGGGCGTTTTTGATGACTGCATGAAAGTTGTTGAGTACTTAGCTGATAATTTCAGGGTGGCTCTGTTGAATTCCAAAAACGCATGGCGTATCCTGGGGCAGGAAAGCTATGCTTTTGAGGTTGCCCAGTGGTATGATTGGGACATGAGAGGCAAATCCATATTTGTGCCCATTGGCAATGCTGGAAATATTACCGCGATTATGGCCGGATTCCTCAAGTTAAAAGAATTGAATGTAATTGATACGTTGCCAAGGATCTTTGGAGTGCAGTCCAGTCATGCAGACCCGGTCTTCAGATATTACCAGGAAAGTGCTGATGTCAGAAAATATGCCCCTGTTAAGGTATCTTCAAGCGTTGCTCAGGCGGCAATGATTGGAAACCCTGTTTCGTTTCCAAGGGTTAAGGCCCTTGCTGAGGAATATGAGAAAATTCAGGGAGCTGGAAGCTTTCAGGTGGTTCAGGTGGAAGAACAGGCCATTGTTGAGGGGATGCTTTTAGCCAATCAGAATGGACATATTTCCTGCACTCAGGGTGGAGAATGCCTGGCTGGAATGTTAAAAGTTAGAGAGAGCGGGCTATTGGACCGCGGGGAGACAGCAGTTTTGGATGCCACAGCCCATGCTCTCAAGTTCAGCGGATTCCAGGAAATGTATTTTTCCAACAGCTTTTCAGAAGAATATAAAATTGTTCCCAGGGATAAATATGTTAATCAGCCAGTTCAGGTTCTTAATGCTGAGGAAAAAGAAAGAATTGCAGAAAAAGATTTCACAGCAGAGGCTGTCAGGCAGATTGCCCTTTTGTTAGGGTTGGACCAAACAAGAATTTAGCGCTTGGAATTTTTGAACAACCAGTTGAATAAAAACTTTTTCAGCATTCTGTTAGCAGAATCCGAACCTATTTAAAATATATCCTGAAATAATCTCTGTTCCATACCTCCACGTTTTGCCTGTTAATCTTCTTCTGGGCAAAAAACTCTCTATTCATACCTTTATGCCCCCAGAGATCACTAATATATTTTTTGGGGATCAGTATTTTATCCGGAGAATATTTCGTCTTTGCCAGCTGGGCTGTGAAATAATTTTTCAGGGCCATGGATTTGCAAATAGAGCCCATGGCTGGATGCCATGGGCCTGCAAGTATGTTTCTTATCAAGCTTTTCTCTGGGGTAAGTCCGATTCTGATTACACTGATTTTCTTAGACCAGAGTTTTAACAGGGCCATGGCCAGAGTATGAAATGTTCTGTTAAGCCCCCAGGGCCTGTACTGCTCCTGGTTCATGACTTTTTCAAGGGGCGTACCCTTGAGGACAAGGCAGGGATACAAACGCACAATTTTGGGGACAATCTTTGAAATAGTATCAATGTCTTTAAAAAAGGTTCCATGGCCTGATCCTGGAAGTCCACCCATAAGCTGTATCCCAAGATCAAATCCTGCCTTTTTTACGCCCTCGCAGGCTTGAACCGCTTTGTCCCGAGTATAGCCTCTATGTGAGAACTTCAATGTCTGGTCGTCAAAACTCTGAATTCCCAATTCGATCATATCTACTTTCATGTTTTTAAGAATTTCCAATCTGTCAGTCGTGACGCAGTCTGGTCTGGTAGAGCATCTGATATGATCGACTAAACCAGCGTTCTTTAATTTTTCCGCCTGATTAAGAATAATCATCATATCCTTTATGGGCATGGCAGTAAAAGTCCCCCCAAAAAATCCCAGGGATACGGGTTTACCAGTTTTTTCATATCTTGTATTTATGCCTGAAACCATATTCTCAATGCTTTGCTTTAAAGGGATTGATTTCTGCCCTGTCTGGCTGTTCTGAGAGCAGAAGATGCATTGAAACGGGCATCCGGTGAAAGGCAGAAACACTGGCCAGATGGGATTTCTGAGTCTGTAAGGTTCTGGATGATGAAATTGAAGAAAAGAGGTTTTTGCGGGTTTCATATAAATAAATCCAGGGCTTGCAAAATTTATAAAGGTTGATTAAAGAATTTTAAAAAGAATTGTACGGTTTCATAAAACTGGAACGGAAAATATATGTTACAGGAAACATGATTTTTTTGTTTCAGAGCATAGAGTCTGATGATTGTCAAAGCTCACTAATAATGTGTTAGAGCTGATTATACAAGGATCTCATAAGCAGGAGGAAGTGTTTTGAGCCAATGCATATTTTGTCAGATTGTACAGGGCAAAGTTCCATGTGTCAGAGTTTATGAGGACCATAATGTCCTGGCTTTTCTGGACATAGCACCAGTCAAAAAGGGACACACGCTCATAATCCCGAAAAAACATGTGGTCAATATTATGGATATTCCTTCAGATATTGCCGCTGAGCTGCATGGAGTGATTAAGAAGGTTGGTAAAGGTTTGCTGGAGGGACTGAATGCTGATGGATTTAATCTTGGCATGAACAATTTTGAGGCTGCCGGACAATTAGTTATGCACGCTCATTATCACCTTATTCCAAGATACAAAAATGATGGGCTCAGGCTCTGGCCGCAGTCATCCTATACTGAAAATGTTTTTTGCACATGAAAGTAAACATGTTTTTCAAATAAATGCCTGTTCAATGTGGATGCGTGCTCCGAAAAAGTTTTGTTATAAAGGTAAAAATTAAAAGGGGGAGAAAATGGTAAATACGCTGACTAAAGCAGATCTGGTAGACAAAATTTATGAAAGCAGTGTAAGGAAAAGATCTGAAGTAAAGGACCATGTAGAATACTTGCTGGAGCTTATAAAGAAATCAATTAAAAAGGATCATTCCCTCTTGATCAGTGGTTTCGGCAAATTTGAAACATATCAGAAAAAACCAAGAAAAGGGCGCAACCCGCAAACAAGTGAAACTATTGTTCTGCCCGGAAGAAAAGTTGTTGTTTTCAGACTTTCCAAAAAGCTTCGTTCTGAAATTAATCAGCAATAATAAAAGCTCCGGGGATTTGCCTTTGCAGGCGGGTATGGGCCTGCTCAGCTGACAGGAGATTATTGAATCTCCCTGCCTGGACCCTCCAAAGTCTTTGATTGTCCCGGGTAAATTCCTGGAGCCTTGTATTTTTGTATCCATTCTGTCTCATTTTACTTTTCATTTTTTCGGCATTTTCTTTTGAAGAGTATGACCCCACCTGGATATAGAAATTTCCGGCTATATCCTCCTTGGGTATGCTCCCCTTCGCCTCAACCCGAACGTTGGCTGTTCCTGGTCCGATCATGTCTAATTCTCTGGCCGCTGCAAAGGAAAGGTCAATGATTCTGTTGCCCACGAAAGGTCCGCGGTCATTGATTCTCAGATCGACAATCCTGCCATTGTCAAGATTGGTTACCCTGACCATGGTATTCATGGGCAACACCCTGTGTGCGGCTGTCATACCGTACATGTTAAAAATTTCACCATTGGAAGTTTTCTTTCCGTGGAATTTCGGGCCATACCAGGAGGCAACACCTTCATCTACGTATCCTTCATGGGAAGATATGGGAGTGTAAGACTGTCCCATTACTGTGTACCGGCGTTGTGTGGGAGTCAGAGATCTATCATCAGGTTTGATTGCAGGCTCCCGGGCAGAAGGAGGTTTAACAGCCACTTGCTGCGATGTTCTGGCTGGTGGAGGATATATTTTTTTGGAGCATCCGGATATCCCGGCATAGAGTAGCATGAGAAAAAAGAGGCATCCAAGTAACTTAAGGGTGTTGATGTTCATGTCTGTTTTTTTCCTTTTTGGTATCTATTCACCATTCTGTGAGAATGCAGGCTTTATTAGAGAGACGAAAAGTGTGGTGGATAGTTATCCTGTTTTTTAAGTCAAATCATAGACATTAAAGCTAAACTGTTCAAGGGTATTATTTTTACCCGTTTTGTATTCATTTCGTAATATAAAATCCTGGATAATATTATTGTTTTTTCGATATTTTCAGATATTAGTACTGGTAATTTGTTTTGACTTAAGTTATTTGTTCAATAAATAACATGAGCGGTAACACGTTGTTTATTTTGGTTTTGATCGAATGGAAAACCTTGAACTTTAGGCATGTCCTGGATTCGCAAGAAACCGGGGTCTTAAGGTCAAACCTTTTATTTACCATCTGGCAAAGGGGGTCAATATGTCACAAGAAAAAGTAGGCGCAGTCATGGTTGTCGGTGGAGGTATTGCCGGCATTCAATCCGCACTGGATTTGGCTGACGCCGGCTATTATGTTTATCTTGTGGAGAAGTCATCCGGTATCGGCGGTGTAATGTCACAGCTGGATAAGACTTTTCCCACAAATGACTGCTCCATGTGAATTATCTCGCCAAAATTGGTCGAGTGCGGTCGGCACTTGAATATAGAGCTTTTGACTCTGGCTGAGGTTGAAAACATAAGCGGTAGTGAGGGAAATTTTCAGGTAAAGGTACGTCAGAAACCACGTGTCGTGGACATGGAAAAATGTATCGCGTGCAACCTGTGCGCGGAGAAGTGTCCCAAAAAGGTTCCTGATGAATATAATGAAGGGCTGGTGCCCAGAAAGGCTGCCTATATTAAGTATGGTCAGACCGTTCCCCTGAAGTACGCCATTGAAAAGGAAACATGTATTTTCTTTGTCAAGGGTGGAAACCAGGGCAAAAAAGGCGGCGGTAAGTGCCGGGCCTGTGAGAAGTACTGTCCCACAGGGGCAATTGATCTTGATCAGGACTTTGAGGATGAAATCAAAGAAGTCAACGTAGGTTCTGTGATTCTCACTCCAGGGTTCAAGTCTTTTGATCCTTCGGCTTTTGACACTTATCAGTATTCCAATTTTAAAGATGTTGTCACCGGACTGGAATACGAAAGACTCCTTTCTTCCAATGGACCCTGCATGGGACACCTGCAGAGGCCTTCTGATCAGAAGGAGCCTAAAAAGATTGCCTGGCTGCAATGTGTAGGTTCCAGAAATATAAATAAGTGTGATAATGGTTACTGTTCATCAGTATGCTGCATGTATGCCATAAAGCAGGCCATTGTGACTGCTGATCATACTACAGGAGATGTCGAACAGACCATCTTCTACATGGATATCAGAACTCACGGCAAAGAGTTTGAAAATTATTTCGAACTGGCCAAGGAAAAAGGTATCAAGTTTATTCCCAGCAGGATTCACAGCACATATCCTGGAGATGAGGGCGGAGTTGAAGTAGAGTACTTCAATGAAGAAACAGGTCAACGCGTTGTTGAGCCTTACGATATGCTGGTTCTTTCCACAGGCCTTGAAATCAGTGAAAGCGTTAAGGAGCTGGCTGGAAAGCTGAGTATTGATCTTGACAAATATAATTTTGCCAAGAGTTCAAGTTTTGCTCCTTCATCCACAAGTGTTCCTGGAATCTTTGCCAGCGGATGTTTCCAGAGCCCCAAGGATATTCCTCAGTCGGTTACTGATGCATCTGCAGCAGCAGCTTCAGCATCCATTGCTCTTGTCAGCAAAAGAGGGACTCTTACTCAGGAAAGAACATTTCCTCAAGAAAAGGATGTTCTTGCCGAAGAGCCCAGGGTCGGAGTATTTGTCTGTTCCTGCGGTATAAACATAGCAGGTACCATAGACGTTAATGTACTTGCCGAATATGCCAAGGAGCTCCCAAACGTTGTTTTTGTAGACAACAATCTGTTTTCCTGTTCCCAGGATACACAGGTTATCATCAAAGAAAAGATTCAAGAGCACAATCTTAACAGGGTTGTTGTTGCCGCATGTACTCCAAGGACTCACGAACCATTGTTCAGAGAAACCATGAAAGATGCAGGCCTTAATGAGTACCTGTTTGAAATGGCCAATATACGCAACCAGAACAGCTGGGTACATTCCAAAGAGCCTGAGAGAGCCCTGGAAAAAGCCAAAGATCAGGTGAAAATGGCTGTTGTCAAGGCTTCCATGCTTGCTCCGCTGGAACATCTGTCTGTAAACGTAAATCAGTCAGCCTTAGTTGTAGGTGGCGGTATATCCGGTATGGTAGCAGCTCTTGGTCTTGCTGATCAGGGATATGAAACAGTTCTCCTGGAAAAATCAGACAGGCTCGGTGGAAACGCCTGGAGTCTCACCACCACATGGAAAGGCGAAGAGATTAGACCTTATCTCGAAGATCTAATCTCCAAAGTTGAAAATCACTCCAGTATCAAGCTGTATAAAAATGCTCAGTTGAAAACAAGCAAAGGTGCAGTTGGCGATTTTGTGAGTGAAGTAGATATCAATGGTGAAAAAAGAGCCGTCAAGTACGGCATAGCTGTTGTCTGTACTGGTGGTAAGGAACTCAAGCCTGAAGAGTATCTTTATGGTCAGGATGAAAGGGTATTTACCCATCTTGAGTTTGATAAGGAACTGATTGAGCATAAGCCTGCCCTGGAAAAAGCCAAAGGCGCAGTGTTTATTCAGTGTGTTGGCTCTCGTGAACCGGAAAGGCAGTACTGCAGTAGAGTATGTTGTACACATACCATGCATTCAGCCATAGAGCTCAAAAAAGCTAACCCCTCCATGCCCGTGTATGTACTTTACCGGGATATCCGTACATACGGAGCCAGAGAAGATCTGTACAGGGAAGCAAGAGAGAAAGGCGTTGTGTTCATCAGGTACAACCTTGAGAACAAGCCTAAGGTTGCCAAAGAGGGCGATGATCTTGTGGTAACTTTAAAAGACCACGTTCTCCAGCGTGAGGTTGAAATCAGACCAGGATATCTGGTTCTGGCTTCAGCGATTCTGCCTCCGGACAGCAAAGAGCTGATCAGTCTTTACAAGTGCGGCGTTAACAACGACGGATTTCTACAGGAGGCTCATGCCAAACTGCGTCCCGTGGATCTCAGCGTAGACGGGATGTTCCTGGCCGGATTGTGCCACTATCCCAAGCCTGTTGACGAAGCCATAGCTCAGGCCCAGGCAGCTGTCTCCAGAGCAACAACAATACTGTCCAGAGCGGTTATGCCCTTGGATTCCATCAAATCATACGTCACAGAAAATTGTGACGGATGTGCAATTTGCGTGGATACCTGCCCTTATGGCGCCATCTCCCTTACGGATTACGAGGATGGCGGAGCAGTTCACAAGAAGATTGAAACCAACAAAGCACTGTGTAAAGGATGCGGAATCTGTGAAGCTACCTGTCCTAAACAGGGTGTTTACGTACATGGTTTTACCAATGAACAAATCAAGGCCCAAATTAATGCGGTCCTGGAAAATGTTTAAAACAATATAAGGAGAAATTTCGATGGCTGAAAAATACGAACCCGTCATTGTCGGATTTCTCTGTAATTGGTGCGCATATGCCGGAGCTGATCTGGCAGGTGTTTCACGTTTGCAGTACCCTACAAACATGCGCGCAATCAGAGTAATGTGTTCGGGAATGGTCCATCCTAATTTGGTTGTAGAGGCTTTGGAAAAGGGCGCTGACGGCGTACTGGTCCTCGGCTGACACCTTGGTGAATGTCATTACCTGGATGGTAATCACAAAGCTTTTGCCAGGGCACAGGCCATAAAATTGGTATTGGAAGATTTGGGAATCGACCCTGAGAGATTTCAACTTGACTGGGTATCTTCAGCAGAGGCCCCAAGGTTTGCCAAGGTGGTTTCTGAATTTACTGAAAAAATCAGGTCTCTCGGGCCCAATCCTGTAAAAGCCCAGAAAGAGGCTGTTAACGCCTAATGGCAACAGGGGTGAGAAGCCCCTGTCCTTTATGGAGGTGCTTATATGACCAAGGTAACAGTAGCAGAAGAGTGGTTGAACTCCTGTTCCGGGTGTGAGATCGCTATTCTTAATGTCGGAGATGTCCTGGTTGACCTATTGGTCAACAATCTGGACTTCGTTCATATACCGGTTTTAATTGACCACAAATATTATGGTCAGACCGGTGAAGAAACAGAACTTAATATTCCTGAAGCAGTTGTGGGTATTGTTTCTGGCAGCGTAAAAAACGAAGAACATAAAGAAGTACTTCTTGAGATGCGCAAGAAATGCCAGATACTTATTGCTTTGGGCACATGCGCAACTAACGGCGGCCTTCCTGCATTGATCAATATGTATAGTGAAGAGGAACTAAAACAGTTCTATTATAAGGATTCTCCCACAACAGATCCGGCTGATTATCCAACAGAGCACATACCACCTCTCCTGGATAAATGTTCAGCTTTGGACGAGTTTGTAAAGGTAGACCTTTCCTTGCCGGGCTGCCCACCGCATCCTGACTGGATTGCCGGAGCAATACTGGCACTTCTGGACGGCAATACTGATTATAAGATGCCGGAAAGGTCAGTATGTGATGCCTGCCCGACCATCAGGGAAAGCAAGAAAGGTATAGAAGACATCAAGCGTTTGTATGAGGCAGCAGAATATGATCCTGAAAAGCCTCTCAATGAGATGCGCTGTCTTCTGGAGCAAGGAATGTTGTGTCTGGGCCCTGTGACGCACGTAGGCTGCGGCGGGACCAAGGGTGCTCCAAGGTGTATTAGCGGCAGGGTTCCCTGCAGAGGCTGCTACGGCCCCATAAGAAAGGGTGCCAAGCCATTGGTGGATTATATGGGAGCCTTGGCTTCAGTGGGGTTTGACCCGAGCAAGATGCTTGATCGTCGCGGGTATCTATCGCGTTTTTCCGGTGCTCACGGCGTACTCAAAAAGATTGGTTAGGAGGATAATATGGGAAAGACTCTAAATATAGCTCCCATAACCCGCATAGAAGGGCATGCCAGCGTGTCAATTCATCTTGATGATACAGGCAATGTATCTGATGCTCAGATGCATGTTCTATCTTTGCGCGGTTTTGAGCAATTTGTTGTCGGAAGGCCGGTGGAAGAGGTTCCAAGAATCGTTACTCGCATCTGCGGCATATGCCCATGGCAGCATCATCTTGCTTCCAATAAGGCAGCAGACGAATGTCTTGGGGTTGAACTTCCGCCAACAGGAAAGAAACTGCGTGAACTTTGCCAGATGATGGCATATATTCCTGATAAGATTCTGCATTTTTACTTTCTGGCTGCTCCGGACTTTGTTCTGGGGCCGGATGCTGACTATTCAGTACGTAATGTAGTGGGAATAGTCGGTGCCAATCCGGAATTGGCCAAAAAAGTAGTTCATATGCGTTATAAGGCGCAGATGATGCTGGAGAAATTTTCAGGAAAGGTTATTCATCCTGTAGCTGGAGTAGTTGGCGGATTTTCCAAACCACTTCTCGAGGAAGAGCGTAAGGAAATTCTGGCTGGCATTCAGGAGCTTAAGGATTTCTGCGTATTTACTATCAAGTTTGCCCGGGAAGAAGTATTTCCCAAGTACCTTGATGCTGTTAAGATTCTTGGTGTTTTTCCGTCAGGCTACTTAGGAACTGTCCGTCCTTCAGATGGCGCTCTGGAGCTTTATGATGGCGAGCTGAGACTTATGGATCAAAATGGCAAATTTGATCAGTTTAAGTATAGCGAATATATGGATCATATTGGCGA
The DNA here is from genome assembly GCA_046260325.1 of Desulfonatronovibrio sp. GTDB lineage: Bacteria > Desulfobacterota > Desulfovibrionia > Desulfovibrionales > Desulfonatronovibrionaceae > Desulfonatronovibrio. The sequence continues at coordinate 5,529 of JBHEPK010000030.1, read as the reverse complement.
ACATACTGAGCCATGGTCTTATCTTAAATTCCCTTATGCCAAAAAATGGGGTCAGCTTAAATTAGATGAAAATGATCCTGTTGGTGTATACAGGTCAAACACTCTGGCCAGAATTAATGTCTGCGACAAAATGGCAACACCTCTGGCTCAGGAAGAGTTAGATATATTCCGCAAGGAATTTGGTCGTCCCACTCATTTGACACTTTTATATCACTGGGCAAGGCTTATAGAGCTCGTTCAGTGCTGTGAAAGAGCAGAAGATCTGCTTAATGATCCTGAAATCACTGGACGCGAACACAGGGCCCAGAACATTGAGCCCAAAGCCGGTGAAGGCGTTGGCTGTGTGGAAGCCCCCAGAGGTACATTGATTCATCATTATAAAACTGATGATAAAGGCTTGGTCACCATGGCCAATCTTATTGTGGGCACAACCCATAATAATGCACCCATGAACCTGTCTGTAAAGCAGGCAGCTAAAGCCCTGATCAAGGATGGTAATTATGATCAGGGAATTCTTAACCGGGTGGAGATGGCCATACGCGCCTACGACCCGTGAATGAGCTGCGCAACACACCGCCTGGATGGCGGCATCAACGTTGAGCTGAACATTTACGATTCTCAGGGAAATGTAGTAGATACCATGGGTAAATAAATTAGACAGTTTAATAGAAATGGTTTAAAAGAGGCCGTCTTTACATGAGTAAGGGCGGCCTCTTTTTTTTAAAAGATAAGAACAGGAGTTTAAATGGACTGGTCCAGAATGTTTGATTCCCGGGTTGTGGTATTTGGATGTGGTAATATTCTATACGGTGACGACGGACTTGGTCCCAAGGTCATTGAGGCTCTGGACAAAGACAAGGATCTCGGTAATGACGTATCATGCTTAGATGCAGGTACATCTATCAGGCCTTTGCTTTTTGATTTGATCATGGGTGATAAGCATCCTGAAAAGGTGATTGTCGTAGATATTACAACAGATGAAGATATTGCGCCGGGTGAGGTTAAAGAAATTGATGTTGATCAGATTGATCCCAAAAAAATATCTGATTTTTCCATGCATCAGTTTCCTACTACCAATTTACTTAAGGAACTTAAGGAAGCCACGGATATCAAACTGAGTATTCTTGTTGCAAGGGCAGTAAATGTTCCAGAAAAAATGGATGAAGGCCTGACCCCGGAAATGGAGCAGGCAGTTCAGGATATTGTAGAACGTATCAAGATAATCAGCAGAAAATAAGTACAATTTTAAAACCTGAGACAGGTTGCAGCTAAGTTTAATGACTAATCAGAAAAATATCCGCAATTTCAGCATTATCGCCCATATTGACCATGGGAAATCCACTCTCGCAGACAGAATTCTCGAGATTACCGGACTTCTGGGGGATAGAGACAAAAAAGACCAGTATTTAGACAGGTTAGAGCTGGAGCGTGAGCGCGGCATTACAATTAAGGCCCAGTCTGTACGTATTCCCTACAAAGGCAGAGATGGACAGGATTATATCCTTAATCTTATTGACACTCCAGGGCATGTTGATTTTTCTTATGAGGTGTCAAGAAGTCTGGCAGCATGCGACGGTGCCCTTCTTGTTGTTGATGCTACACAAGGTGTGGAGGCCCAGACCCTTGCCAATGTATACATGGCCTTAGACCATGACCTGGAAGTTATTCCGGTTTTAAACAAAATTGATCTGCCAAGCAGTGAACCGCTGCGTATTGCTCAGGAAATAGAAGAGATTATTGGTTTGGACTGCACCGATGTAGTACATGTAAGCGCCAAAACCGGACAGGGAGTACCTGATATACTGGAAAGGATAGTCAGGGACATCCCGGCACCAAAAGGGGCAAAAGATAATTCTCTTAAAGCGTTAATATTTGATTCCTGGTATGATTCCTACCTCGGGGTAGTGGTTCTGTTTCGTGTTCTGGATGGACATATTAAGCGGAATCAGGAAATCATGATGTTTTCCAATAAAAAATCATTTGAAATTACCAAGCTTGGAGTCTTTTCACCTGAACCCAAGGAGATTGATGTCCTTGGTCCGGGTGAGGTGGGTTTTTTGTGTGCTGGAGTGAAAGATCTCAAAGAAGCCAGGGTTGGTGACACCATAACTTCGGCTGGCAATCCTACAACTGCACCTTTTCCCGGATTCAAAAAGATCAAGCCCATGGTTTTCTGTGGATTATATCCAGTAGAATCTGCAGATTATGAAGGGCTGAAGAATGCTTTGGAAAAGCTGCAATTGAACGATGCAGCCTTGGATTTTGAACCTGAAACATCCCAGGCTATAGGGTTTGGCTTCAGGTGCGGATTTTTGGGGCTTCTGCATATGGACGTTATTCAGGAACGTCTGGAGCGGGAATTTCAGGTTAATCTCATAGCAACTGCTCCGTCTGTTATTTATAAAGTTGTTAATATTGAGGGAGTTGAATTTGAGATAGATAATCCTTCCAAACTACCTCCGGTTCAGGAAATATCCTGTGTAAAAGAACCATTTGTTAAAATGGAAATTCATGTCCCCAATGAATATGTGGGTAATGTACTTGGGCTTTGCGAGGAAAAGCGGGGGATGCAGAAGAACATGCAATATCTGTCATCCTCAAGGGTAATTATCACTTATGAGCTTCCCTTTGCAGAGATAGTTTTTGATTTTTTTGACCGACTTAAATCAGTTACCCGAGGATTTGCTTCCTTGGATTATGAGGTGATTGATTACCGGCAGTCTGATCTGGTTAAGCTGGATATTATGATCAATGCTGAGCCGGTGGACGCTATGGCTGTAATTGTGCACAGGGAAAAAGCCTATCACAAAGGCAGGGCCCTGGCCTTGAAGCTTAAGCGGGCCATTCCGAGGCAGCTTTTTGAGGTTATTATTCAGGCAACCATAGGCAATAAGATCGTAGCCAAGGAAAGAACAGCTCCATTGCGCAAGAATGTAACGGCCAAATGCTACGGCGGTGACATAACCAGGAAAAGAAAGCTCCTTGAAAAACAGAAAGAAGGCAAAAGGCGTATGAAGAAAATGGGCAGTGTAGAGATACCTCAAGAGGCATTCCTTGCAGCCCTGCAGACAGATGAATAAAAATATTGAAATATGATAAAAGGATGGAATAAATAATGAATCCCAGATGGCAGACCATGCTTAAAGAATATGCAGAGGCCTTGATAATAGCCCTGGTCCTTGCGCTGTTTATTCGCACATTTATTGTGCAGGCTTCAGACTCTGCAGATTGGTGACCATCTTCTGGTCAACAAGTTTAAATACGGGATTCACATGCCTTTTATGGACAAATTTATATTCAGATTTGACGGGCCTGAATTTCAGGATATTATTGTATTTGAATTTCCAGAGGACCCATCAAAGGATTTTATCAAGCGGGTAGTTGGGGAGCCTGGCGATGTGATAGAAATACGTGATAAACAGCTTTACCGTAATGGCGAAAAGGTGCATGAAGAGTATATCCAGCAAACAGATAAGCGGATTGTAGACAGAAGAGATGATTTTGGCCCCTATACAGTGCCCGAGGACAGTTATTTTGTTCTGGGAGACAACAGGGATGAATCTTATGATTCAAGGTTCTGGGGAGTTGTTGAACGGGAAAAAATCTTAGGCAAGGCCTGGATAATTTACTGGTCCTGGGAAGGATTCTCCAATATCAGATGGTCCAGGTTTGGTGACAGGGTACATTAACAATATCCAAGATTATGATAGCTAAGGTTACAACAGCAGCACTATTGGGAATTGATGCCTTCAGAATTGAGCTTGAGGTAGATTATTCCAGAAGCGGTCTTCCAGCCTTTACCATGGTCGGCCTGGCAGAAGGTGCTGTCAAGGAAAGTAAGGAAAGGGTTTTTTCCGCTCTTAAAAATAGTGGTTTCAAACTTCCTCCGGCCAGAATTACCATTAATCTGGCTCCAGCTGATGTCAGAAAAGAAGGCTCCAGCTATGATCTGCCTTTGGCGTTGGGACTTTTATGCGCATCCGGTGTTATCCCTCCTGAAAAAATCAAAAATATCTTTATGGCCGGGGAGTTATCCCTGACAGGAGAGCTTAAACCCATAAACGGTGCTTTGCCCCTGGCCTTGAAAGCCCGGGAAGATCAGGCTGAAATGGTGATGCTGCCCCATGATAACGCCAAAGAAGCTGCTGTGGTCAAAGAGGTTTCTGTTTACGGTGTCAAGTCATTGGGACAGGCTGTTGAATTTCTTCTCGGAGGAGAACATATAGAGCCATCCAAGTTTGATATGAATGAATTGTGGCAGCAGGGAAGAAATTTTTTCATTGATTTTTCAGAAGTTAAGGGACAGGACCACGGCAAAAGAGCTATAGAAATTGCTGCAGCAGGCGGTCACAATCTTTTGCTTATAGGCCCCCCAGGCAGCGGAAAGACCATGCTTGCCCAGAGGATTCCCACAATCCTGCCTCCTCTCAGTTTTGAAGAGGCCCTGGAAGTAACTAAGGTTTACAGCGTTTCCGGACATCTTGATCCTGGCCAGGCAATGATTGTCCAACGAAATTTTCGTAGTCCGCATCATACAATTTCAGATGCCGGCCTTATTGGTGGAGGCCATTATCCCAAACCCGGAGAAGTTTCCCTTGCCCATCGGGGCGTGCTTTTTCTTGATGAGCTTCCGGAATTCAAGAAGCACGTACTCGAGGTTTTGAGGCAACCTCTCGAAGACGGCGAAGTTACCATTTCAAGGGCTGTGATGTCCCTGAAGTATCCGGCGAGCTTTATGCTTGTGGCGGCTATGAATCCCTGCCCGTGCGGTTATCTTACGGATGACCAGCATGTATGTGTCTGCACACCTGTTCAGGTTCAGCGCTATCGTTCCAAGCTTTCAGGCCCGCTGCTGGACCGCATTGATCTGCATATAGAAATTCCTGCTGTGCCATATAAAGACTTGAAACAATCAAGAAGCAGTATTGATTCCGAGACAATGAGTGAAAATATTTCCAGAGCCAGAAAAATTCAGGAAGTCCGCTTCAAAAACCTGCCCTTTTTTACCAACAGCCAGTTATCCGGGAAATGGCTCAATGATTTTTGCTCCCTGGGCCATGATGAGCACGATTTCCTTGAGAATGCAGTCACCAGCCTGGGCCTTTCTGCCAGAGCCCATGTCCGTATCCTGCGTCTATCAAGGACCATTGCTGACCTTGAAGGCGCAGAAAATATCCAGACCCATCATTTATCGGAAGCCATTAACTATCGAAGCCTTGATCGTCAGGATCAACTGGGCTTTTAAGCAAAAAAGTGTCCCATAAATATCAGACAAAAAGCATTGTTTCCCGCAGAAACTTCCTGTCATCAACTCTGATTACTGCTGGAGTCTTCTGCCTGAGCGGACTCGTGAATGCTGGGGCCTCAGGGAATCAAGAAAATTATCCGCGCATAGGCTTGGCCCTTGGTTCGGGGGGTGCAACCGGTCTATCTCATATTCCCATGCTTGAGGTGTTTGATGAGCTTGGTCTGAAGCCGTCAGTAATTGCCGGATCGAGCATAGGGGCAATCATTGGCGCCCTTTACTGT
>JBHEPK010000003.1:0-35631 GCA_046260325.1 Desulfonatronovibrio sp. | reverse complement strand
CATCAAGGGTTACGAGTTGGTCGTTTTTAAGAGTTTCCATGGCATCTGAAACGTTTATGATTACCGGCACTGATCCTTCCCGGGCAATGGTGGCAAAATGGCTTGCTGCACTCCCCTCCTTAGTGATGACACCTCCCAGGATGCTTGTGGCAGCAGTCAGTTCAGGATACAGCCCTTCAGCCACAACTATACTTCCCTGGGGTATTTTGGATATATCGTCTTTGGATGTGAGCAGAAATATCTTGCCGCTTACAAGACCGGGGCTTGCCCATTCCCCTTTGGCAAGGACTGGAAGGTCAAGCCTTGGTGCATTATTATCCGGTTTTATAGCGTGCAGGGGTCTGGTTTGCACCAGTTGAAGCTTATTATTTTTATCCACTACCCATTCAATGTCCTGGGCTTTGCCAAACAGTTTTTCCAAGTTCAGAGCATGCTTATGAAGTTCCTGCAGATACGGAGGCAGATCCGGGGAAAAATCAAATTTTTCCTTTTTATTTATAAAGTATTCTCTGGCCTTTACTTCTCCGCTGACCAGCTTGTCTCCAAGTCCTGTGACTATGTATATGCCCATTTCATCTTTGTCCTTGACTCCGGAAGAGTAAACAACCCCGCTTTCTTTGGCATCAACCATTTCCAGGACCAGAACAGCCATGGGCAGAAGCTCATCAGGAAGGCCGGCATGAATACGGTAGGTCATGGCCCTGGGAGAATATTTGCTGGCTATAACCTGCTTATAAGCATTTTCAAAATCCTCAGGTTTTATTTTGAGCATACTTTTGTACTGTCCAGCAAAGCTGAGATCACTGTCTTCCCCGAAGGCGCTGGAGCGGATGGCTAACTTGGAATCTTTGAAGCCCTCCAGCTTTTGGATGATTTCTTCAAGAACATTTTCAGGAATTACTGCATCAAGTATAAGTTCCTGTATTTCCCGGCACTGTTTTTCAAAATCCTCAATCTGGTTAAGACAGACCTTGCCAAGAATCTGGTTTATTTCAGGGCGCAGAACATTGGCTGATATGATGGAGTTGAAGGCGTTTGTTGTGACGCAAAAGCCTTTTGGAGTTGGAAAATCATTATTTCTGATTATTCCGAGATTCATGGCTTTTCCGCCAACAAGTTCTTCAGTGGGGTCCTGGCTTAAGTTTAAAACAAATGGAGGAGTTGTATCCGGGGTACTGATACTCAATGCAAGATCAAGATAGAAAGATACTTTATTGTGGTACTCTTTAAGGACTCGGTAGCGCAGGGGATTCAAGGCAACAATACTTTTGATGAGTTTTTCCACTCCCTGATCAAGTTCAGCACAAAGCCTTATTACCCTGGCATAGTCGCAGGGAAGACCACGGTAGTGTACTTCTTCTATTTCAGCCATTTTTTCCAGGCAATAACGGTCAAGGGCAAGAAGATCTCTGAAATACTGGTATTTCTTGCGCAGCAGTGTACCTGGGGCAAAAACCTGCCTGGACCAGTAGTCTAAGAGTTGAGTAACCCACATATAAGCTAATCCTGTGAGCTGCCCTTGAGCACTTTGTCCACTTTTTCTTCCAGTTCATGCTTGTCAATGGGCTTGACAAGATATTCATCAGCGCCAAGCTGAAGACATTTTTGAGCTGTTTCTATTGTTGGATAACCTGTCAGCATTATTATTTTTGTTGATGGGGAAATTTTTTTGGATTCCTCCAATACTTCGACACCACTTAACTTTTTGAGCTTGATATCAAGAATGGCCAGATCCACCTGTTCATTTTTTACGAATGTCAGGAATTCTTCCTCTTCTGTAAACGGGTGAACTGTATGGTCCTTTCGTTTTAGGATTCTCTGTACGAGAATGCCGGCGTCATAAACATCATCAAGTACTGCAATGTTTGACATTGTTGTCCTCCACTTCTTCTTTTTCTTCATGGTGATCCAGAGGCAGCTCTATAATAAAGACAGTACCTGGACCGTAATTTTTAGACTTGGGAAAATCTTCAGGCAGATATTCGTGAGGTGGCGGGCTCAGGGCGGAAACTTTTCCCCCATGGTCCTTTATGATTCCAAAAGAAACAGAAAGTCCCAGACCTGTACCTTTTCCCACCTGCTTGGTTGTAAAAAACGGGTCAAAAATATTACTTAAATGTTCTTCTTTTATACCTTTTCCAGTGTCAGTAATGCTGACCACAACCTTTTGTCTGTGGGCACAGAGTTTGGACTGGACATAGATTACACCGTCCTGACCAATGGCATCAGCAGCATTATTGAGCATATTCAGCCAGACCTGTTTTAGTCTTTCCTTGTCTCCTGTAAGGGCTGGAATATTTTCATCTGTTGAATTAAGGATTTTAATATGGTTAAGGGAGAATACATGCTCCACCAGTTTTATAACTTCCTGAAGGGACTCATTTATATCCACGTTTTCACTTGCGGACTGGGAGTATCTTGAGAAACCCAGAAGGTCTGCTACGATTTTTCTGCAGACTTTGGTTTGTTTTTCAACGATTTTCAGATCCTCTAACAGGTTTTCATCTTTGATGTCTTCCAAAAGAAGCTGTGTATAGCCCAGAATAATACCAAGGGGAGTATTTATTTCATGAGCAACTCCTCCTGCCAGTCTGCCAAGATCTTCCATTTTCTGAGATTGGATAAGTTGTTCCTGAAATTTCTTGAGCATGGAAATATCTCTCGCAGTAAGAAGTATCCCAATTATACTTTCATCCTGATCGTAAACCGGAACCTTGATCACATGCAGCCATTTCTGGCCTTCGGCGCGGTTGAATGTAATTTCCTTGGATAGAGGCTGACCAGTAATGATGATCTGCATATCTTCGTGGTAGTTGTGATCTGCCTGAATTTCAGAGAATATTTCAAAATCAGTTTTGCCGATTATATTTTCTTCTTTTAAATTAAAGTAATCGCAAAATGCCTTACTGGCAAACTTGTATTTCAGTTCTCTGTCCTGCAGGGTGATAAAGTCAGGAGTGACATTCATTATAGTCTTTAAAAGGCCCTGCTGCCTTGCTATAGTCTTTTCCCTCGCGGTCAATTCTTCAATATGGGTTTTGACTGTTACGGCCATGACGTCAAAGGCCTCAGCAAGGTCCTGAATTTCATCTCCAAAATTCTGTTTGTATACAGGGCAGGTCCTGCATGAGTCAATTTTGTACGGATATTCACCATCTGCGCATTCAGGACACAGAGTTCCGGCCACGTACCAGCACCGTCGCTGGGGATCTCCATAAGCAGGACATTCAGTACGGTTACAATCCATTATTTCCCAGCAGTTTTTTTCCAGATCAAATCCTGCCTGGACATCAAGGTTACCCTTAACCACTTCTTCAGCAGATTCCCGCAGTCTGTTTAGTCTGTATGTAACTGAACGGGCAAACCATAATGCTACAATAATGCCCAGCCCCACAACACCCAATGTGCTGAAAAAACTGGTTAGCCGCTGCCTGTTAATCTGGGCGTCCATTTCCTGTCTGGAAAGCCCAAGTCTTACTGTTCCCAGATTTCGGTCGCCCAGTGATATCCGGGCATTAAAATCGTAAATTAATCCATATTCTGTGGAGAGAAGCACAGGTTCATTTGTGACATCCTGCATGTTTATTTTGAGCAGATCAGAAGGAAATCCACCTGAAAAGGTGTGAGAAAGGATATTATCGTTATTGTCTGTGAGAAAGACATAATGAACGTCTTCATACTGATTGTAGACGTTATCAATGAGGTTTTTCATCTGCAGGAAATCCATGGCCAGGATCGGCTCAAACAAACGGAATGCCAGACCAGAGGTAAGGGCCTGGCCTCTTTTTTTGCCCTCTTCCAACAGAGCACTGGATGACATGCTGGATAGAATAAGACCTATGCCCAAACCGCAAAAAATCAGCATCAGGGTCATTCCGAGGGTGATTTTGCTTCGGAACTTAAGGGTTCTAAGATATTTAAGTATAAATTTAATCAAGATCCAGTCCTACTTTCTCACTGAGTTCTCTTACGGGGTCAAAATCCTGGTCGTCAGAGGGGACAAAACCAATGAATCTGGCTGCGTCAAGTATGGCCCGGTGTTGAGGATCATGTTCGTAGTCCAGTTTAAGCATGGCTTCTCTGATTTTATCTGCCACATCTTCTGGAAGCCTCGGACTGTAAGCATACACCCATCCAGGATACCACCTTGTATTATCGATAATTTTTATTTGATTAATATCAATTTTGTCTGCCACCACACCGAGAGAACCTTCTCTGATAGAGCCGATATCGTGAAGTCCGGCATGAACGCCCAGGATTACATTTTCCTGCCTTCCTCCGGCAAAGACTACTTCTTCGAAATCATCGAGAAGGATCCCATGATCGACAAAATGGCCTAATGGAAACAGGTATCCTCCAGCAGATGATGGATCAACAGCAACCCAGGATTTATTCCTGCAATCCTCTATGGTCTGAATTTCTTCGTTATCTTTACGGGCAATGATTTTTCCCCGAAATTCAGCCCTTCCATCCTCCTCAATAATTCTGGTGAGGGCTTCTGCTCCAAACCGGTTGGCAAGCTTTACATAGATGAAAGGGTTTGAAAAAGAGATGTCTATTTTTCCCTGGCCGAACATGTTTATATGATCGTCAAAAGTGTCAGGGAAAACCTGCCTGATGGGCATACCTGTCTGTTCGGAAAGATATTCAACAAGCCTGTGGTGACGCTTAAAAGACTCAGTGTGAGAGTACTGAGGGAGATAGGCGTAAGTCAGGGCCGGCATTTGAGGTCTGAAGCTTACATCCTCTCTTTTGTCTAAGGATACTTTGACAGTTTCTTCTCTTTCTTCGCAGCCATAAAGGGCCAGAGTAAGAAGCAATAAGGTAAAGAGGAGGAATAGGTATTTTAGTGATTTTAGCATTTTTTCTTACTTCCCAAACGGACATTTGGGATATGTGCAAGATTTGCAGGCCAGACACAATCCTCCATCAGCCATTTGAGCCAGATCAAGACGGGTTATGCCTACTCCTGCCAGGATTCTTGGAATAAGCAGGTCAAAACTGGTTGTTTTAAAATACAGGGCACAAGCTGGCACACCAATTACTGATACTGGACCGATATGTGTAAGCATGGTCATGGCGCCTGGTAAAATAGGAGCTCCGTAAAGGATATCTGAAGCCCCGGCATCCTGAATGCCTTTTCTGGTTACATCGTCAGGGTCAACAGAAAGACCTGCTGTGGTTACAATAACTTCTGATCCTGAACTGATAAGTTCCTGTATAGACTGTTTTATTTTTTCACGATCGTCCGGACAGATTATGGTATGGATAACATCTGACCCAAGCTTCTGGACCTTATCAGTAATAATAGGCTCAAAGCGGTCTTTGATGATTCCATTGTATACTTCTGTCCCTGTTATGAGCAGTCCAACCTTGCGGGCAGGCAATGCCATGACTTGAAAAAGGGATTCAGTTTCAAGCACCTGCATGGCTTTTTGAAAGTTTGACCTTGAAATATATAAGGGTATGGCTCTTGTACCTGCAATAATAGTATCTTTATTAACCATTATATAGTTTTGGCGACTGGCGCACATGACCTGCGGTACAAGGTTAAAGGCCAGAAGATTTTGTCTGTTAATCCTTAACAGACCGTCTCTTGATGCCTTGAGATTTACCTTGCCTTCCCTTGGTGGCAGGTCAAAGGTTACTCCGGTTCCAGCCATGGCTTCGGCGAACTGCCTTGCTGCGTCATCTTCATGGACCCAGTCTTTTTCATCAGGAACTTCATCAGAGTAGATATTGTTCCTGCCTATTTGCTGCAACCGGCACATGTCACCAATATTAATTTCCTGTCCTCTTTTGATAACAGGCCCTTTGAAGCCGGCATCAGGATTTATTCCGGTCATGTCATGGGATGCTTTTTGCCCGATTGCTTCATTTAAGGGTACTTTACTCAGTTCAGGTTCAGGATGACATTCAACCTGTTCCACATAGGGGCTGTCTCCGTGGCATCCCCTGCACGCTGCTCCATCATTGCCCGGAAATGGTTCATGACAGATGGGACAGATAACAATTTTACGCATTTTTTTGGTTGAAAGCTGGCTTAAGTCTACAAGTGTGGGAACAGCTGTAAACATGCCATAGCCTGCTTCCTGGATTTGAGACATGAGCAGGTTAAAATCCTGCTCTTTTTTTGGTTTGAGCTTTAAAAGCCAGGCATGGACTTCGGGCCATTTCTTGAGTTTTTCAACATCAATGTATACCCGAACGCCCTGGCCGTTATATTTGTCGTAAAGGGTTAATGCATACCGTCCCAGATTGATTATTTTAAGCCAACCATTACCAACAGTACATAAGGTGAGAAGCTGAATGGCATCCGGCAGACATTTGGGACTTTCTGCAATGGCATCAAAAATAGTATCAGGAGGCAGATTTTCTCTGGCCATATCAACCATCATTCCGCCAATAATGATTCCTGGAGCTGGACTGCCGTGAAAGTTTCTAACCACTTCAATAAATTCATCAAACTCATAGTTTCCGATGCGCATTTGTTTTACCTTTTATTTGTTTGCTGAATTTCGCGATTGCCCCAGAACTTTTCAGGCAAACCACGATTTTTGTTGATATCTTCCCATTTGATCATTTCTTCTTCGCCTTCATCAATTCCAAGCCTGGGATCCTTATTGAAAAAATACAGATGCGGCTTCAGTCTTCCCCAGATGATTCTGCATAGAATATACATGGGAATCATAACTGCTGCAAAACCAACAGTGTTTCCGATAATAGGAACATATATGGCCATTTCAAATTCGACCTGGGAAAACCGTATGGACATCCAGCCAAGGGCAAAGGGTACGGGCCACAGAAAGGCAGCACCCTGAGTTATCATATTGAAAAAATATTTTCCAAAGGCCTCATTAGCCTCTTTGTTGCATGATCTATAATTTTCCTTATCTTTTAACACTATGGCTTTTATGGATAGATTATGCATCTTTACTGCCTGAGCACGAAGTTTGTTAATGTGTGACCGGTTGGCCACCGCAGCCAGCCTGAAGGTCATTTCGCCTATGAGTACGCACCACACACACAGGATGAATGTGCCGAAATAGAAACCAAGGATGGGTACTTCAAAGGCTCTGTAAGGCGCAATGAGCACTGCATCAAGATAAGTATATATTTGAAGCCAGATGTCATTTAAGAATTCCATTTAAAACCTGTGCTATTAAAACTTTATTTAATGTTCCTGAGTAAACTAAAACAATAACGCCTGTGAATGTTTAAATTACTATATAGTTTTACAAATTAAAAGGGGCAATCCCATAGTTTGTGAGATTGCCCCTTTTAATTGCTGTTTCTTATGCAGCCCTTAACATCCGTTTAATGTGCCGTTGGTCAGGTCGGTTTTTTCTAAGGGAGTCATGCCCATGTGCTTAACCAGCCGAACTTATTCAAGCTTTAGTATTTATTTAAAAGATATTTCAAAAAAATCAGGGAAAAACCCTGATTAGATTTGGAGGGAGATTAAAAATCTCCCTCCTGGTTTATAAGATAAGGCGTTCTTATAGCATAATGTATAAATTTAGACTGAAATTAGCCTAAGTAGATTACAGTGCTACCCACAGCAAAGATCTAATTGCCTGTGATCAGGCTCATAAGGTCTGCTCCGAGAAATCCTTTGGCCATGTAGTTTATACCTACATAAAAGGCTAGAACAATAAAGATCCTGGTCAGTACCTTGTCTGGAATGTACTGTGAAGTCCTTGGCCCAATCATTGAACCTACAAAGATACCTATCAGCTGGGTTCCGATAAGTGGCCAGTATACAATAACACCGGCAGCAAGGTAGCTGAGAATACTGGTGATCATACCGATGAGAACTGCCATGGCTGAAGTACCTGCAGCAAGATACATGGGCAGGCCGGCCACGCTGGTCAGAAAGGGTACGAGCATGAATCCGCCGCCTACTCCGAGAAATGAGGCGATACCAGCAATTACAAATCCACCAACGATGGGGAACACAGGGCTGAAGGAGAAATCAACCCCATAGAAGGTAAAAGATATCAGTTTCATATTAAAAGAGATAACTTTAACACCCAGTTCAGAAGTATCTACTGCTTCACCGGATTTTTTCTTCTTCATGGTTGCTTCAAAAGCCTGAGCAGCTTCTTTGGCCTTTTTCTTGCTTTTTTGCCCGGCTGGTGTTGTCTGCCAGAGCATATAGCAACCCAGTGCCAACACAAAAATCCCGAAGTATCCTAAATATTCCTTCAAAGAGATTTTGCCTGCGGTCAGCGTGGGAACAAGATAACTACCAAGAATTGATCCAATGGCAAGAAAAAGACCTACAGGCCATACCAGACGTCCAAGTTTGTAGTAGTTGAAGGTGGAAACCAGGGCGCTGAATCCGACCATGAACTGGTTTGATACCCTGATGGAGTCAGTGACGGAATTGTTCAGGGTTGGTGCGCTCTCTTTGAAGTTGGATGCATAATTTCCAAGGCCGTATATGGTGATATGACCGATACCAGCCATGATTCCACCAAAAGCCCCTACAGTGGAAAAAATCCAACCTACCCAAATGGCCCAGAAAAATGCCAGGATCAATGATATCTGGGGTGCTCCCGGAATATCCAGATAACCTGGTTCGGCTGATGTATCGATTGCTCCTGAAGCGATACCCTGCTGGATACCTTCAGCAAGTCGATCAGCCCAGGACGGGCCTGCAAGGGCTACCACGAGCAGCGCACAAGCGGTTAAAGAAATCAATAAAAGTTTTTTCGGCATGACTCCCCTCCAAAATGTTAAATGGTTAACGGGCTGTTGAAAATCTCCCAATTGCTGGTTGGAATTTTTAAACAACCTGTTGAATAAAGACTTTTTCCACAAGTTGTTAAGCTCTTTCCTGTTCGGACAAGAGAACCTTTGTGGCATAATCAAGACGTGTCTGAGACGAAGCGTCATTAGGCTTGATAAAAGACAAGGCATGAGTTGTGCAGCCTGTTACACAGGCAGGTTTGAGGCCTTCGTCTACCCGATCAATGCAATAATCGCATTTTATAGCGCGACCATTGACTTCATCCCATTGCGGTACCTTCCATGGACAGGCCATGATGCAGGCTTTACAGCCTACGCAAAGCTCCTGGTTAACAAATACTATGCCATCTTTCTCCCTTTTGGTCATTGCACCTGTGGGACAAGCTGAAACACACCAGGGATTTTCACAGTGAAAGCAAGGCATAAAAAGATTAAGGTATCTTGGTTGACCCTTTTTCTTTACAGGGCCAATTGAAATCAACTGCCCGAATTTTGCCCCTGCAGGTACACGGTTTTTGGCCTTGCAATGTACCTCGCATGCCTTGCAGCTGATACATCTCTTTTCATCAATCTTAATAAAATAATTGCTCATGGTTACACCTCCTAAATGTGCCCCTGATTATCTTTAAAGCATTAATTTACACTTGAGAGTCTTGTGTGTAAAGGGTTTTCAAAAAAAATCCACGGTATCAGTGCAAGAGATAACTGCTGGCTCTCATAAGCAGATTGAAAATATTTTGAGGAAGAATTCCTAAGTAAAGCACGCCCAGAGCAAGGACAACAGCTATGGATGTACCTGATGATGAAATCTCCAGCCGGGTTGGAACAATCTGGTCAAGAGTATAAGCATGTCTTACTAAATTTAGATAATAATAAATAGCAAGGGCAGTATTTACTGCAGCTACTATTACAAGCCAGTAAAAGCCTTCGGCCCATGCTGAATTGAGCAGAAAAAGTTTTCCGGTAAAGCCTGCTGTCGGGGGAAGACCTACCAGAGCAAAGGCTGCTACTGCAAGCACAAAGGCCATAATTGGTGAAGATTTGTACAATCCCCGCAGGTCACTAATATAGACATTTCTTCCATTTGGAGACAGCCTGGTTATGATCCAGAAAATAGTCAGATTCATGACTACATAGACCAGCGCGTAGTATGAAGCCGCAGCCAGTCCATAGCTGCCGCCTGCAACTAAGCCAAGCATGACAAACCCGGCATGGGAAACACTGGAATATCCGAGAAGGCGTTTGATATCGCGTTGGTTCAGAGCTGCCAGATTACCGATGGTCATAGATAAAGCTGCAAAGACAGCAAGCATGGTTTTAAGCTCAATTCCAGGCATGAAGGCCATCAGCCTGACCATGATTATAATTGCTCCCAGTTTAGGCAGGGTCGCCGCAAAAGCAGCGGTTTCGTTGCTGGCTCCCTGGTACACATCTGCAGCCCAGAAATGGAAAGGAAAAAGGGCCAGCTTGTAAATAAAAGCGATAAAGAACATGGCCAGTCCCACCAGGGCCAGAGGCTGGTTAGAGAATGTCCAGTCAACAGTGGACAGAGCATGCAGATAAGTAGTGTGCTGTCCGGCGATAATATATGATATGCCGAAAAGGCCAATGGCTGTAGCCACAGCACCGAACAGGGCATACTTGATAGTGGCTTCCACTGCTCTTGGATCTTTGTTTCTCAGGGGTAGAAGGATGTACAGGCTGTATGAAGCAAGTTCAAGGGCAATGTATATAGTGAAAAGCTCTACAGTGCTTGAAAGCAGAAGCAGGCCAAAGGAACTCATGAACATGAAAAAGAAATAATCAGCCCTGTTTACTTTGCCCAGGGTTGAGTTGCGCACAGCATTGGCACTGCATATGGTCAGGCCCAGGAAGACAACAAACTTGAAAAACTGGGATAATCCGTCAATCTTATATGTATTATAGAACATGACATCTGACTGACCAAAGGAAAACAAGGTAATGAATACTCCGATAAAAGCTGCATATGGTACCCAATCAGTCATATGCTTGAATTTATCGCTTATACTTTGGGCAAACAGAACGCAGATCAGAGCAACCATGTAAAGTTCTGGCAGTATGAGTAATGCATTGAAGTTGAGCAAGGCTTATCTCCTTTTATACTTCTCAATGTTAGAAATCCGGGTTCCATCACAAAATCGCAGAAAAATATCTGCGATCTTCTGACAAAATTTTCCGGCGGTTATCATCTGTGCATTTGCAGAATTAATCTCTGAAAGTCAGGTCTCTGCTTTCCAAAAAATCAGATGCGTTTATTTTTTCATTTATTGTGTCAGTCATTAATACTTTTGACTCAGTATATCCGATAACTTTTTCAATTGATGCGGTCATGGTCTTCAAGGCCAGGGATGGAGCCAGACCTATATAAAGAACCAGAACTCCGAGAGGTAACAGGTAAGCCCATTCTCTGTAATTAAGATCTTTCCATTGACGGGCTTTTTCCACTATTGGCTCTCCATAGGCCACTTTCTGAAGCAGCCTGAGCATATATGCCGCTGCGAGAAGAGCGCCGGGAATTCCCAGAAGGCCGATGATCAGACTATGTTCAAAGGCACCTATAAGAACCAGAGCTTCACCTACAAAACTGTTGGTACCTGGAAAGGCCAATGATGACAGTGAAAACAGGCCAAAAAAGAAAATATATGCAGGGAGAAACTTTGCAATGCCCATATTATCTTTAATTTCACGGCTGTGGCTGCGTTCGTAAATAAGCCCTACAAGCATAAATAATGCGCCTGTAGTTATACCGTGATTAATCATCTGGATAACGGCACCTTCCAATCCTTTGATATTCAGAACAAAAATTCCAAGGGTAACAAATCCCATATGGGCAACAGATGAATAGGCTATGAGTTTTTTCATATCGCTCTGGCCCAGGGCTACCAGTCCCCCGTAAATTATGGAGGCCAAGGAAATGCCGATCATTAGAGGAGCAAAGAATATACTGGCATCTGGAGTCATTGACAGACAGAATCTGATAAATCCATAGGTACCCATTTTGAGCAGAACAGAAGCCAGGAGAACAGATCCAGCAGTGGGAGCCTGAACATGTGCTGCGGGCAGCCATGTATGAAAAGGAAACATTGGAACCTTGATTGCAAAGGCCAGGGCCATGGCCAGAAATGTCCATGACTGGAAGCGGAAGGAAAAGTCTTTGGCAATAAGTTCAGGGATGGAAAATGTTCCTCCGGCAACGTAGAATGCCACCATGGCCACAAGAAGCAGGTTGCTTCCGGCCAGTGTGTAGATAAAAAATTTGATCGATGCATACTTTTTCTCAGGACCGCCCCAGACTGCTATGAGCAGAAACATGGGTATAAGCATTACTTCCCAGAAAATGTAAAACAGCACAAAATCAAGAGCAACAAATACACCTATGCACGCTGAAGTCATTAGCATCATGCAGATGTGAAATTCCTTTATACGTTTGCCTATATAAGTCCAAGAGCATAGAACACACAATGGCAGCAGGAAGACCGTAAGCAGGACAAGAAGATAACTTATTCCGTCAATTCCAAGATGATAATTAATGTTCCAGTGCTGAATCCATGGAATGAATTCAACAAACTGGAAATCAGCATATCCAAGCTTGAACTTCAAAAGCGGCAGGGCCAGAAGAATTTCAATGATGCCTACCCCGAGGGATATTTGACGTACGGCGATTTCCCTCTGCACAAAAATCAGCACCAGGGAAGATGCTATGGGGAAGAAAATCAAGGTACTTAATATGGGCCAGCTTAAATTCATTAGTATTGACTCCATCGGTTATGAAGATTTTTCTGTTAAGTTTTGATATTTAGACAAAAAATACCAGGGCCGCGACTATAAGGCCCACAAAAACGGCTATTCCCAGGTATTCCTGGATGTTACCGGTTTGAGTCTGGTTTATTTTTCTGCCGATGTTCATGACTCCGTAAGCGGTACCATCTACAACCCTGTCAATATCTTCACGGTCGAACTGGGACGAGCCTTTGGCCATACCCATAAGTCCTTTAAGCCCGATGCGCGAATAAACTGTGGTCCAAACGTTATCAATCTTCTCAACAGGATTTCTGGCCAGAGAAAGTCCCAGATTGCCAGCTTTGCGGTAAAACCAGTCAAAGTCGAGATTGATTTTATTTTCAGGCTTGAGTTTGTGGCGCAGCAAGTAAAATCCAAGGCCCACAAATCCCAGCAGCTGCAGAGTCATTAGTACGCTCCATGCTGAATAAGGCACAAAGGTTACTTCATAAGGCAGAAGATTATAGAGCACTTGAGGATAGATACCAAGCACAAAGCATATCAGGCTGGCTATGCCCATACCGATATACATGTTGCCTGGAATTGGTTTAAGTTCCCGTGTGCTGTCCGGCTTGGCAAAAAAAGCAAAGTAGGAAAGCTTGAGTCCTACGGAAAGAAAAGTTCCTACAGCGGCAAATTCCATGCCCAGAGCAATCCAGTAGCGATGGGCTGCAGCAGCTCCTTCAATGGTCATGGTTTTGCTTATAAAACCCGAAAACAGCGGAAATCCGGATATAGAGATTGCACCGATGATATAGGCGATGAATACCAGTGGAATCCTTGAGACCAGACCGCCAAGTTCAGTGAGTTTGGCAGTACCTGCAGTGTAAAGTATTGCGCCTGTGCCCATGAATAAAAGTCCCTTATAGACAATATGGGCGTAAGCATGAGCGCAGGCACCGTTGATGGTCATAGCGGTGCCGATGCCAATGCCGGCTACCATGAATCCTACCTGGGATACAATATGGTAGGCCAGGATTCGGCGGATGTTATTTTCTATGGTGGCGTAAAAGACTCCGTATATTGTCATGAGCACACCCATTATGGCCAGGATTTCAAAGCCGGCAAAGCCTCTGGCCATGACATAGACTGCGGTTTTGGTGGTGAAGGCACTCATGAAAACCGCGCCAGTAATGGTTGCTCTGGGGTAGGCGTCCGGCAGCCAGGCGTGCAGGGGGATAACCGCTGCGTTGACTGCAAAGCCAAGGAGAATCAGATAATCATAATACTGGGCTATGGAGGGATCAACTGGAGTAAAGGCGAATGTGCCCAGGTCCCAGTATCTGAGCAGCAGACCGCCGAGAAGGAACAGGCCTCCAAGGGTATGAAAGAGGAAATACCTGAAACCGGCTGCTACTGACTTGTCGCTGCGGTTCAGCCAGACCAGAAAAGTTGAGGCAACAGACATTATTTCCCAGAAGATGAACAGAGTCAGATAATCCCCTGCAAATACACAGCCGAAAGCACCAGTGATATACATGGCTGCAGATATATGCTGTGCTTTATCTTTGACATGCCATGCATATATGAAACCAATAACTCCCTGCAGGGCAAAGACATGTGCAAAAACAACAGCAAGGGTGTCAACCCTGCCTGTGATCATGTTGACCCCAAGGTAGTTGAACTCTCCGTAAGTTCCGGAGTCCATGCTTAGAACAGCCATAAAAGCCAGGATGCCCGGCAGGGGCAGGAGATATTTCCAGGAATTGCTTTGGCCAGGCCAGAAGACAAGAATAACAGCCAGGGCAAAGAAAAACAGACCCGGATGAATAAAAGTGCTAATCTCGTTCATAATAGTCCTCGTCTTTACCCAGGAATGTATGGGCTGAACCTTTGCTTATCCTGCCCAGCAAAATAGTTGCAATGAGTCCGAAGGCCGCAAAAAAGCCTGGCAGGTGATCAATGATAAAATGCGGATGATGGGGACCGATGAAAATGTTCAGCAGAATTGTCAGCCCCAGAAAAGCCTTGAAAAAATTGAAATAGACCCTGCTGTTTCTTCTGGCTTCTACAAAGAAACGGCCCAGGTTTTCTTGGAGTTGGTTCAGCAATTTTTTATCCTCCTAATACTTTGATAAACTCTTGAAACACCTGAGGATACAGACCCAGAAAAACTGAAATTCCCGCAGTGATGCAAAGGGGAACAACCATACTTAACGGGGCTTCCCTGTAGTCTTCAAGATTGACTCCCGGTGCCGGTTTTCCAAAATATCCTTTATATATTATCTGACCAAAATAATAAGTATTAAGAAGGGTGCTGAGGAGCAGGGCTACCATGAGAGGGATCTGTCCCGCGCTCAAAGCACCGTTGACAAGGTACCATTTGCTTACAAATCCGGCTACAGGGGGAACCCCGATCATGCTCAGGGCTGCTATGGAAAAAGCTCCAAAAGTCCAGGGCATCTGCCTGGCCATACCTGAGAGCAGGCTGATCTTTTTCATGTGGGTGGCTACATATATGGCTCCTGCCGCAAAAAACAGGGTGATTTTGCTGAAAGCATGATGGGCTATATGCAGGTTACCTCCGGTTATGGCCAGAGGTGTGAGCATGGCTACTCCGATTACTACGTATGACAGCTGGCTCACTGTGGAGTAGGCCAGCCTTGCCTTGAGATCATCTTTGGTCATGGCAATTACTGAAGCCGTAACTAAGGTGAATGCTGCGAGGTAGGCCAGAGGAATTCCCAGATTCAGGGCATCCATGGTGTCTACGCCGAATACCGACAGGATGATCCTGCTTATGGAGAATACACCTGCCTTAACAACCGCAACAGCGTGGAGCAGGGCTGATACAGGCGTGGGAGCAACCATGGCTGAAGGCAGCCAGTTGTGCAGGGGCATGATGGCAGCCTTGGCCAGTCCGGCAATGAACAGGATATAAGTCAGAATAACCCAGCCAGCCGGGGCGTCATCAGGGAAAATACCCTGGCTGATGTCTCCAAGATGAAAATCCAGGGTGCCAGCGAGTACATAAGTCATGATCATGGCCGGGAGAAGAAAAAGTTTGGATGTACCCATGAGGTAAATAATATATTTCCTGGCTCCGGTGTAGGAGTCATCATCCTGATGATGAGCAACCAGAGGATACGTAAATACAGTTATTACCTCGTAAAACAGGTAGAGAGTGAAAATATTTGCACTAAGGGCCACTCCCATGGCTCCAAAAATAGCTACTGCAAAACAGAAATAATATCTGGTCTGGGCATGTTCGTTGAGAGAGCGCATATACCCGATGTTGTAACTTGTAGCCAGAATCCATAAAAAAGAGGCTATAAGCGCAAATATAAGAGACAATCCGTCAGCTGCAAACGATACTGTAATACCCGGAAGGATAGTGAACAGAGTGCATTTGTAGATTGCCCCGCTTAGAACTTTGGGCACCAGATATAAAATGGACAGAAATGTTGCTCCCCCAGCAATTAGAGATATTGCCTCTCTCTGGTTGATGTCACTGCGGAAAAGCCAGATGGCAAAAGGAGCGGCAAAGGTGATAGCCATTGGCAGGAGCAGGTAATAAGAAGAGATAATCTCAGCCATTCTTATCCTCGCATTGTGATTAGTTTGTCAGGAGAAACACTTTTGAATCTTTTGGAAACCACCAGCAGTATAGCCAGAAGAAGAGTTGCCTCGGCTGCGGCTATTCCCATAACGAGAAGTGTACCAATCTGACCTATTTCATTTGGTGTGGGAGTGAGCTGGGCAGAGGCCATTATGCTTAAACCAGCTCCGTTGAGCATCAGCTCTATTCCAAGAATCATTCCAATAAGTGTTCGTCTGTACAGCACACAGAAAATGCCCATACATAAAAGAAACACGGCTGTAAGCTGATAAATGGTCATGGGGTTCATCTTTCTTTCCTCCTGTCAAATCCGAGTATCACAGCTCCGGCCATTGCTACGGTCAAAAGCAGAGAAATAAGTTCAAAGGGAAGTATGTACGGTTCCATGAGAAATCTTCCCAGGGCCTTTATCTCAGTTTCTTCAGGTGTAAATATGGAAGGAGGTGCAGTGCGAATTACAGCGAGCCCCAGAAATATCGCTGGAGCAAGTGCGCCCATTAGAGCATAAACTGTTGTTTTTATGCTCCTGGGTTTAGCCTCATCACCACCTGACCATGCCTGGGTAAGCATTATTGCAAAGAAAATGAGTACGCTGACCGCACCAACATAAATCAGTATCTGCATCAGTCCAATAAATGGGGCTGCCATTAGAAAATAAAGTCCAGCCACTCCAAACAGCGTCATTATGAGTCCCAGCAAGGCCCGGACAAGGCTTTCAGCAAGAACAGTCATAAACCCGCCGACAACAATGAATCCTATATGTCCTGCGAGAACTATGTAGGCTAGGTTTTCCATTTATTTCTCCTTTTTTTGAGCCTGATAACGCAACCTGGCCATGAGGTCGTATTCAAATTCCTGCCTGCTGTAGCCGGCAAGATATACATCGCTGGAAAATCTCAGTGCTTTAGAAGGGCAGTTCTGTACGCACAAACCGCACAAACTGCAGTAATTGAAGTCCAGGTGAAACTGGCGCGGTTTCTTATCCATTTTTTCCGGATGAATATGCCTGAGGTCCAGGGGCAGTTCTTTCATGTCAGGATGAACAGCCCTGTGTGTTTTCTGCGGAAGACCGCTTTTGTCAATTTTCATTGAAATACATTGGGATGGACAGAGCAATGCGCAGGTTCCACAAGCTACACATTTTGATTCATACGGATCACTATCTTTTGCGACCAGCTCGATGTGTCCTCGATATCCCTCAAGGGGTGCTGTCTGTCTCGGATAGTGAACAGTAACCTGTGGCTGGAAAAAGTTTATTCCAGTAACTTTCAGCCCTACAAGCATACTCCATACGCCTGAGACGGCTTCTTTTAATGTCTTAATCATAAAGCAACCACCAGAGCTGTAATCAAAAGGTTAATAACAGTCAGAGGTATGAGCCACTTCCAGCAAAGGTTCAGCAGCTGGTCAAAACGCACCCTGGGATAGGTCCATCTGAACCACATCATGATTAGAAGCAGTAGATATACCTTTGTCAGGAACCACCACCATCCGGAAATAACAGGTCCGTTCCATCCACCAAGAAAGAGCACTGTTGCTATGCTGCAGGCAACGATCATATAGGCATATTCAGCAAGGAAGAAAACTCCAAAGCCCATGCCCGAGTATTCAGTATGAAATCCTGCTGTGAGTTCACTTTCTGCTTCAGGCAGGTCAAAAGGGGCCCTGTTTGTTTCTGCAAGGGCGCAGATGAAAAATATTACAAAAGCCAGGGGCTGGGCAAAAACATGCCATTGCCAGGGCCAGGATCCCTGTCCTGCTGATATTTCATAAAGATTCAATGTTCCTGTCATGAATACAATGGGCAGGACAGAAAGCAGCAGTGGTATTTCATAAGCTACTGACTGGGAAATATCTCTTGCAGCTCCAAGAAGTGCATATTTATTCTGGGAAGCCCAACCGGCAAGGCACAGGGCAAGCACATTTATTCCGGTAAAAGCCAAAATCAGGATAAGGCCCACATTCAATTCCTTGAATATGGAAAGGTGGGGACCAAAAGGAACAGCAAGGAAACAGACCAGGACAGGAGCCATGGAGAGCATGGGAGCGAGCCAGAATAATAATTTGTCTGCGCCTTTGGGGTTGAACATTTGCTTGCCAACCAGCTTAAGTCCGTCTGCGAGGGGCTGCAAAATACCCCAGGGACCTACTTCATAGGGTCCAGGTCTTCTCTGGATAAAACCTGCCACTTTTCTTTCGAGGTAGACCAGTACAAGGCCGTTAAGACCGATAAAGGCCATTATGGCGGCCAGTCCTACCCCGACAGCAATCAGTTGTGTTGGTATTGTTTCTATCATCTGTCTATCTCCGGGATAACGAGGTCCAGGCTGCCGAGTATTGATACAGCGTCTGAGAGCAGGGTTCCTGCGGATACTTCTGAAAACAGACTCAGGTTACTGAAGCTCGGAGCGCGAAGTTTCAAACGATACGGTGATTCTCCACCATGACTGACAAGATGAAAGCCTACCTTGCCTCTGCCGCTTTCCACTGCAAAGTAGGTATCACCCTTGGGCGGGCAGGGTCTTCTCGGGGCTGTGGGGTTGATGTATTGTCCCTTGGGCAATGAGTTCAAAGCCTGTTGAATAATTTTAATGCTTTCTTCTATTTCATCCATTCTTACCATATATCTTGCAAGGGCGTCCCCTTCAGGATAGGTGGGCACCCTGAAGTCGAAGCGGTCGTATATGGAATATGGTTCTGAGCGTCTTACATCGTATTCAATTCCAGATCCCCGCAGAACTGGTCCTGTAGCACCATATTTGCGCAGGGTTTCTACATCTATATAGCCGATTTCCTCAACTCTTTTGCGCAGGATGATATTTCCGGTAACCAGGTCTTTAAATATTTTAAGGCGTTCGTCCATGCTGTCGCAGAATTCCCGAACATCTGCAATGAATTTGTCATCAATATCAGCGCTGACTCCGCCGAATCTGTAGTAGCAATAAGTCAGTCTTGATCCTGTAACCCTCTGCAGGATATCCATAATTCTTTCGCGATCTGAAAAGGCGTACATGATAGGAGTGAATGCTCCCAGATCCAAAAGATAAGCACCCCACCACAGCAGGTGTGAATTGATTCTGTTGAGCTCACAGGTGATAACCCTGATGTATTCAGCCCGTTCAGGAACCTGGATGCCCATGAGCCGTTCCACAGCCCCGGTGTAAGCCCAGTTCCAGGCCAGGGCGTGCAGGTAATCAGCCCGTCCGGTGTTGGGTAGAAATTGCGCGTAAGTTTTTACTTCAGCCATTTTTTCATGCATGCGATGAATGTAGCCCAGGACAGGTTCTGACCTGACGATGTATTCACCGTCGATTTCCAAAAGAACGCGCAGAACACCGTGTGTTGAGGGATGCTGAGGTCCCATGTTCAAAATCAGTGTGTCATCGCGCTGGGTAGGCTGAAACTTGCGGGCGTAATAGTCGCCGCTGGTGTCAAGTCGTAGATCCAGATTCATTGATGATTCCTATTTGGCAGTTTTTAATCTGTTATTGATTGCCTCTGAAAACTCATCACTATCAGGCTTTATGGTACTTCCCGTCCAGCCGGGAAATAACTGATACATATCTTTACGTTTATTTTCTTCTTTTATCAGTGGTGGTGGTCCGTCATGGTCAGGATCCAGCAGAAGTGGAATTAGATTGGGATGGTTTTTAAACTGAATTCCGAAAAAGTCGAAACATTCGCGCTCATGCCAGTCAGCACCAGGATAAATAGATGCTATGGAAGGAATCTCTGGATTTTCCCGGGCAATAATTACCCTGAGACAAATGCGATGATGTTTTTCAAAGTGATCAAAATGATATACCAGCTGGAATCCCTCTTTTATATCCAAGCATGATACATCTTCAATAAAAAAGCCGGCCTGGTTGATTTTTTCTACACCTTGAAGAAGGTCTTCAGGAGCAAGATAGACTTCCGCACTGTATCCATTGCTGGATCTTTGGCCAAAGTTAGAGCAGGCTTCAGTAAGTTCCTGAGACTTAACGCTACTCATGATTTTCTCCTTGGGGCAAGGGCCACCAGCGTTTGTTGGTAATTTTCTTCTGGAGCTGAAAAAGACCTTCAAGAAGACCTTCAGGTCTTGGCGGACATCCTGGAACGTAAACATCAACAGGTATAAGCTGGTCAACACCTTCAACTATTCCATACTGCCCTTTAAATTTGAAGGGGCCTCCAGAAATGGCGCAATTGCCCATGGCTATTACCCACTTGGGAGCAGGCATCTGCTCATACAGCCTAACGACCATCGGAGCCATCTTTTTTGAAACTGTTCCGGCAACGATCATCAAGTCTGACTGTCTTGGTGATGGCCTGAATACTTCTGCTCCAAACCTGGCCACGTCAAACCTGGCCATACCGATGGCCATCATTTCAATGGCGCAGCAGGCCAGACCAAAAGTCATGGGCCATAGTGACATTGAGCGACACAGATCGACATATTTATTGACCAGACGCAGATTAACTATGGGCTGGTCTATTTCTGTATCAGCAGGGTTGAGTGTTAGAACTTGATTCTCTTGGGCCATGTAAAGACTCCTTTTTTCCAGAAGTAGATAACAGATGCGAACAGAATAACAATAAAAATACAAAGCTTAACAAATGGAACTATACCTGTACTTTCTGCATAATATGTTGCTATTGGAAAAAGATACAGTACATCAACGTCAAATGCTAAGAACAGCAATGCATAAAAATAGTAATTTATGCCAAATTTGACCCATGCTGATCCATATGGCGACATACCGCATTCGTATGGCATTGATAGTTCATCAGCTTTAGCCCTGGGAGAAATCAGAATTGATAAAATAAAAGGAGCAACGGCAAAAATAATACCGTGTATGAAGAAAAGTATGATCGCAAAATGAAGCCAGGATACGCTCATGTTGTTTCTCTTCCTTAAAATTAGAGTTTAACCAAGCAAATACAAGTGTTAATAAAATATTTAGCACTATAAACCCTAATGGGAAGTTTATGTCAAGGGAAAAAATGCTTGTTTTTTTTTTCCCAAAGTGCATTTTTGCTTGTCATAATTTTTCAGGTCTGATAACAGGGGAAAAAATTGGGAGGATTATATGGCCAAAAATAGTGTTTTTAGCTTATGCGGGATGTGTACAGTCAGGTGTCCTATTCAGGTGGATCTGGAAGGAGATGATATTAAATTTATTCAGGGGAATCCCCACACGGCCTTGAAGGGTGCTTTGTGTGCAAGGGGTGCTGCTGGTCCGGGACTTCTGAATGATTCAGACAGGATAAGGCAGCCGCTTATCCGTGAGGGTGAACGTGGAGAAGGCAAATGGAGAAAAGCTACCTGGGAAGAAGCATTTGAATATGTAGCTGAAAAACTCAAAGGTATTATTGACGAACATGGGGGCAAATCAATTCTCTGGTCTGATCATTCCGGACCTTTTGCTGATATGAACAAGGCCTTTGTCAAAGCTCTTGGTTCTCCGAACTACTGCAATCATGATGTATCATGCGGACGTAATGTCCACCATGCCAATCTGTCTATTACCGGGCTGGGAAGAAAAGGGGTTTCCTACGACTATAAGAATTCCAAGCATATTGTTCTTCAGACCAGAAATGTTTTTGAAGCCATAAATGTAGGCGAAGTCAATTCTGTCCTGGATGGTCTGGCAGCAGGTGCAAAGCTGACAGTTATTGATATCCGGGCCAATATCTCAGCAGGAAAAGCAGATAATTATTTTCAGATCTGTCCGGGAACAGACTATGCTTTTAATCTGGCGGTTATTAATGAGCTCATTAATAAGAAACTTTATGATAATGATTACGTTCAGAAGAATGTGGATGGTTTTGACAAGCTCAAAGCCTTTGTAAGTGATTATACCCCTGAATGGGCAGCTGAAAAGACAGGTGTTAATGCAGAAGATTTGAGAGCCTTTGTTGCCCAGCTGGCCAAAGCAAAGCCAGCAGTGCTCTGGCATCCGGGATGGATGGCAGCGAGGTATGAAGATTCTTTTTATGTAGCAAGGACCGCTTATATTATAAATGCTCTGCTGGGAAGCATCGGCACCAAAGGCGGGCTTCCTCTGATGACCAAGCCAGCAGACTGTGGCCGCAAAGGGCTTAAATCTATTGCCGGGGAGTTCCCCAAGCCTGAAGATAAAAGAGCCGATGGCGTAGGCTGGAAATATACACATTTTGACGCCGGTCCAGGTTTACTCAACCTGGCTTTCAAGGCAATTGAATCAGAAGATCCCTATCCCATAAAAGCATATATAGCCCACAGGCATGATCCTATGATGGCAATGCCTGATCCAGAAGCCATGAAGAAGATTTTTGAAAAACTCGATCTCATGGTAGCCATTACCTTTTCATGGTCCACTACTGCCTGGAATTCTGATGTGGTTCTGCCCATTTCTCCGTATCTGGAAAGGGAAAGCATGATGGTCTGTAAAAATGGCCCTAAACCGTATTTTTGTGTAAGAAAGCGTGCATTAGAGCCATCCCTTGATACTAAGGCTGACTGGGAAATACTTTGTGGTATTGCTAAGAAAATGGGTATTGAAAAGCTGGCCTTTGATAAAATTGAAGACATCTGGAACTTTCAGCTTGAAGGAACCGGGGTCAAAATAGAGGATTTTGATGCTACTGGTTTGGTAAGTCTTACAGACAAGCCAGTTTATTCTGACCGGGAAAACATCAAGTTTAAAACACCTTCAGGCAAAATTGAGATTATTTCTGCCAAATGGGAAGAAAATGGCGTTGAATCCCTTAAGCCCTATGAAGACAAGCCTGTCCCGGAAAAAGGACAATTCAGGATTGCCTTTGGTCGCTGTGGTGTACATACCCAGGGACACACCATGAATAATCCCATCCTGCATGAACAGATGTCAGAAAACCTGATCTGGATAAACAAAGATAAAGCAGCAGAAATGGGAATTGAAAACGGCGATCTGATTACGGTTTCTGGAAACAATGGTTACTCTGCCCGGAGCCAGGCCTTTGTAACCGAATTCATCCACCCTGAAGCAGCCTTTATGGTTCACGGCTTTAACAGCGGCGTTCCCGCAGAAACCAGAGCCAGGGATAAAGGTGTGGCAGACCACAGGCTTATGGTGGGAGGTCTTGACAAGTGGAGCAAATCAGGAGGCGGATTGTCTCTGCAGGAACATTTTGTTTCCATTGAGAAGGCTTAAAAATCATTTATACATTAATATAATAAACAGCTTTGCATAAAGCTTACAGTAATAAAGCCGGTTAGATTTAATCTGACCGGCTTTATTATTTAGTTTCCATCCGGAAACGGTTATTTTTCCTTTTGACGGCGTCAATCTGCACAATTATTTGTCAACGTATTAAGATTCGCCTCCTCATAATTGCTTGATTTCCTTTTGTCCTCAGAAAATCTAAAGCTTATTTAAATCTCTGCCTGGCTGACTCCATTGCCTGGCTCAAAGCATCAAAAGCCATTTCAGCTCCAGCCTTGAAGTCTTCCCATGCTCCTTCTCCAGCCTGCTGCAGCTTTTCAAGCTTCTGCCTGGCTTCATCACGATATGTTCTCAATTCTTGAATTTCATTTTCATACTCTATTTTTGCCTCAGCTTCGGCCTGGTCGGCTTTGGCGCTTAATTTGTCTATTTCAGCATTCCACTCGTCAATTTTGGCTTTGACTTTCTGAACAAATGCATCTCTTTTTTCACTCATTACAAACCTCCATAAGTTTTAATGACCTGCTCAATTAAGAGCTGATCAATATTTTAATACATAAAAGGCAAAAATATTCAAAAGACATAATACCTGAGCAGAAACTATAGTCAAGTGCAGAAAAAAGAAAAGATGCAGGGATAGAATATCAGCTGAATTTATTTTTTTTGTCACAGTCAGGATTAATTGCAAAAATTCAGCCGGGAGACGGACAGCCCAGGTTGTCTGCCCAATGGTGAAGAGTAAATAGGTTAATCATTCTGATCATCATTTGTAGCACATAAATGACAGATACCGGTGACTTTTTTCAAGTCAAGTACAAAGGCAATTCCTGCACCGGGCTGGTTGAGTTTTCCTTCATCAACAATGCCTGAAAGGACTTTTTCAGTCATGTCAGATGGTACAATGGTCAAAACAATTTCTTTTTCCGGCTCAATGGGGATGCCCAAAAGGGTTTTGTTTTCCCTTATGCCGGTTCCACGGCCCATGATAATGGTACCGCCTTCTGCTCCAGCTTTTTTGGAAGCCTTGATAATTGTCTGGCATGTACCTTTGTTGACAATGGTTACGATAAGATCGAATCCTGTGTCAGGGTTCATTTAAGATCTCCTTTGGATGAAATTCATAACTGCCCCCACTATCATGACAGACAGAATGGGAGCCATGGCGACTAAAGCAATAAGGCCAAAACCATCCTGAACAGCGCTTCTGCCATCCATGGCTTCAGCAAGACCCAGGGCAATGGCCATGACGAATGTTACAGTCATAGGCCCTGTAGCTACTCCCCCAGCATCAAAGGCAATGGAGATGAAAGACTGTTCACAAAATTTCATTAGAATAAGAGCACATACATAACCGGGAATAATTATGTAATATATGGGGATACCATAGATTATCTTTGCCATACCGAGAGCAATAAAAACACCGACACCAGTGGAAAGAATGGTTAGTAGAAAATTAATTCCAATGGCTCCGGATGAGGCCTTTTCAACATTTACACACAGGATTCGGACAGCTGGCTCAGCGAAGGTAGCCACTACTCCAAGTACAAAGCCAATGGGAATAATAAACCATATTCTCTCAAAGGAGTTCATGATTACCCCCATTTCTGTACCTACAGGCATAAAACCCAGGTGAACACCTTGAAGGAAAAGACATAAACCAGCTATAGTTAAAACAACACCCTTGAAAAGGTTGACTACATATTCTCTGGAAAGCTTCAGGTAGACCAGTTGAAAAAAAAGGAAAAAAATTACAAGGGGACCAATGGCAATGAGAACCTCGCTGAGAACATGCCTGAAATCTAAGAAATCAAGAATAATGTTCATGAGTAAATTATCCCCAGGATCATCACTCCGAGTACAGGTCCGATGGATGCAAGCCCAATGAGTCCAAAGCCGTCATTAATGGATGAGCGGCCACCGAGTACTGCTGCCACACCAAGGCCCAGGGCCAGGATAAAAGGAACTGTCACCGGCCCGGTGGTAACGCCTCCAGCATCAAAGGAAATGGGAACAAAATCCGGTGGAGTAAAAAAAGACAGGATCAGAATAGCAATATATCCTCCTGTCAGAAGGTAGGCAATGGGTATGTTAAGTACGGTCCTGAGCATGGCCAGGGTGACAAATATGCCTACTCCCAGGGCAACAGAAACTACCAATATATAGCGATTGACCAGTCCTTCAGAAACTGAATCCACAAAACCCACCAGCACCCAGACATCAGGCTCAGCCAGGGTAACCATAAACCCGAGAACAAAGGCAAAAAACAAAAAGAAAAACATGGAGCCTCTTTTGGGCAGTTCCGCGCCAATGGCCTCACCCATAGGCAAAAGTCCTAATTTTACTCCCTGGAGAAAAAGAAGCAAACCGGTCATAACCATGACCACGCCGATGAGGAATCTGGAAAAAAGCTCCCAGGGCATGTGGATCAGGAAGATCTGAAGCATTATTACCACGATGGTTATGGGCATCACAGCCATAACTACTTCATGTATTCCTTCTTTAAGTTGTTTATGCATGAGTTTTATTTTTTGACAAAGTTACTCAAAAATTTAGCTTCAGCTTCAGTGGTACCTATTAATATTAATTCATCACCTTTGGCAAGAACTGTATCAGGAACCGGGTTGATTTTAATGTCTCCTTCCTTATCAATGGCAATAACACTGCATCCGGTTTTTTTTCTGATTTCACTTTCTGCCAGGGTTTTTTCATGCAGGGACTCAGGCAGTTTTTCTTTGAAGACATCCAGACCTTCGGCTACCATGAGTACATTATCACCTTTGAGATGATTGATGATGGTATTGGCCCCCATGGACGCATAAGACATGACCAGGTCAGCGCCTGCGTGATGGAGCTTTGAAATACTCCTTTCCCTTGTGGCCCTGGTGATGATCTGTATCTCCGGTTTGAGTTTGCGACAATATATAGTCAGATAAATATTAAGATCATCATTATTGGTTGTAATAATTACTGATGGTGCCTTATCAATCCCGGCCTTTTTAAGAATATAAAGATCTGCAGCATTTCCCAGTATATATTTTTCCTTTTTACCAACAATACGGGCACTTTTTTCCACTATTCTGTATTCAACCTCATTTTCATCTAAGGCTTCTGCTGCAGCCCTGCCTACCCGTCCTCCGCCAAGTATAAGGACCGGGGCAAAGGACAGATTGTAAATGCCGTAAATATCATCATATTTTTCAAGCTGGTTTTCCGAACCTGCCAAAACAAGAACAGAGTCTGAAGTAATCTCGGTATCAGGCAGAGCAGCAATGAATTTGCCTCGCTCCCACATGCCCACCACGTTTACTCCCGTGGTTTCCCTGAGCTTACTCTGAAGCAGGGTCTTGCCTTCTAAGGGAGTACGCATGGCCGGTGCTTCTGCAATGAGCAAATCATTGAACCTGCCAATAATATTGGCGTGCATGCTTACTCCGAGAACCCGTCTGGCCAGGGCCCGGCCGAGCATTCTGGGAAACTGGTAAACCTGACTGCTTCCGGCCAGCTCTAAGATGTCCACAGATTCCTTCATCTCGGCAGAAGTAATAATTTCTACTTCTTTTGTCAGTTCTCTCAAAGTGAAGGTGGCATTGGTATTGGTCTGGTCGTCACTATTGAAAAAAATCAGGGCTGCTTTTTCTGCCCTTGTTTTGCGGTATGTTTCAATATCATCCAGGTCACCCAGTACAGTATTGTATCCCTGATCAGACAATTCCAGGGCTCTGGGCTGGTCTGGGGTAATTATGGCATAGTGATAATCGTACTGCTTCAGTTTATCAATAAGGGATGCTGATAAGGGATCCATGTTGATTATAAGTACGTGGCCTTCTGTGCTGGAAGTCAATTCTTTGGTTATACGGGCTTTATTCTGTGCTTCAAGCCAGGGTGCATAAAAAAACTGGATAAATGTAAAGGGAAGCATGACTAACAGAAATACCACGCCTGAAAGTAATACAATTGATGCAAATAATTTTCCAGGGTCAGTGGTAAAGACAATGTCACCGTAGCCCAGGGTGCTCATGGTAACGAGAGTCCAGTAAAGTCCAGATATGAGAGAATATTCCTCTCCTTCCCATGCTTTGATATAATGAAATGCAAAAGTATAGAAAATTATCAGGCCAAAAAGAATCATAAGGAATTTAATCAGGGACTTGACATTGGCTTTGGCTTTTTTGTTCTGAAAAAAATAAAGGAGAACTGAAGGAATGAATTTCATTGGTCTGCTCCATGTCTTGGTGGATTCTCACTGAAGATGACCCATTTCACCAAAAACAGGCAAGAGTCAACAATGATTTTTTAGAACAAATTATTTACAGTTTGGATGATTACTCCGCTTATAATGAGAAAGGCCCCGGCATATCCCCATACTCCAAGGTTTTCCTCCCAGAACAGATAGGCCAGAAAAGCAGCAACAACAGGCTCCATGGTGGCGATAACAGCGGCCTGGGATGCCCTGAGACGGACAAGTCCCCGTGCATAGAAAAAATAGGCCAGATAGGTAGATAAAAAACCCAGAGAGACCAGGGCAAGCCATGATGTTTTGGTTGGTGTTGTGAATTCAATAAAAGGGACAAGAGATAAGGCGCCCAGAATGAGAATCCAGGAGAAGACAGTAACGGCCTGATAACGGGGAAAAAGTTTTTTTCCGAAAATATAATATAGTGCATAGGTGAATCCAGCCATGAGGCCGAAAAATATCCCAGCCCATGAAAAATTGTGTCCGCCGATATTTCCGCTGGAGATGGAAATTAGAATTACTCCGGCCATAGAGGCAATTATTCCGCCGATGGCTTGTATAGTAATTCTTTCTCTAAGAAAGATAAGAGCCAAGATGGCAACCCATGCTGGCGCTGTATAAAGTAGTACAGATGCTTTGGCAGCCCCTCCGAGGTTTACGGCAAGCTGATATGATCCATAAAATCCGGTAACACAGATTAATGCAAATATCAGGATGAGGGGAAAATCCCGGGTTTGGATGCCGATCTTCTGGATGAGTACTGCGTGGCAGGCAAAGAATGCCCAGCCGGTAATAGCCCGCCAGAAAGCGACTTCCAGGGGCGAGAGTCCCTGGGAAAAGGCTACCTTGGCCACAGGTCCGATGCATCCCCATAAAAGAGCAGCAACTAAGATATAGATGACACCTCTGATATGTTCTGCTTTTTGATGTTCCAATTTACTATCCCCAAAAAACAGGCAGTCTCTGCCCGAGGCTGATTCCAGTATCATCAATATATGTTTTATAGGCCAGTATCTTCAGTCCTTTGTCTTCAGCAGATTTGAGGGCCAGGGCAAATTCCGGATCAATAAAGTCTGCCGGGCCAAAGCAGCGGCAATCAGGCCGTTGAATCAAATAAAAACAGGCAATGCTGTACCCTTGTTCTGCAAGGGAAATCAGTTCAAACATATGTTTTGTTGCCCGTTTGCTTACAGCATCGGGAAAACAGGCCCGTTCATCTTCCACCAGGGTAACGTTTTTGGCTTCCACCCATAAAGTTCCATTTGTGCCCTGGAGACAGGCGTCAAGTTTGCTCTGGCCTGCTCTGGCCTCAGGCCTGAACTGTTCATAACCCTGAAATTCAGGGATAAGACTGTTTTGCCAGGCCAGCTTGAGCATTCTGTTGGGAGTAAGGGTATTTACTCCCACCCAGAAATTGTCATGTCTTATGAGTTCCAGGGTATACGGGAGTTTTCTATCCGGATTTTCAGCTATAGACAGGACCATTTCCCTGCCCGGGCGCAACAGTCCAAGCATGGACCCGGAATTGTTGGTATGTGCGGATATGGGCTGATCATCTTTAAAGCCATGGATAATAAATCTTTTTTCTCTTTTTTGAAATACAGCCTTAAAGCAGTTATCAGGCAGACCAAGTGTGTTATCTTTCAAATGAGATCCCTTCCGGATGGAAAATAGTTAAAAGACCTGAGATAATTTCTGGAAATGTATTGACTTTCCGTCATACTTTTGACAGCAGATAGTTTGTATGAGACCCAAAGTATAGAAGGATAAAGGAATATGGACAAAATTGGCATTATCGGCAAAAGCTCAGCCTTAGAAGATGTGTTTAAGATCCTATCCAAGGTCGCGCCCACAGATACGACTGTTCTTGTAACTGGTGAATCAGGAACTGGCAAGGAGCTGTTAGTTCGAGCGCTGCACAAAAACAGCCCCAGGACAGGGAAACCATTTGTACCCATTAATTGCGGTGCGATCCCTAAGGAGCTTCTTGAATCAGAGCTGTTCGGTCACGAAAAAGGTGCTTTTACTCATGCCATAAGGTCGCGGCCGGGCAGGTTCGAACTGGCCGAGGGTGGTACTGTATTTCTTGATGAAATTGGAGAAATGGATCTCAGTCTTCAGGTAAAGATACTGAGGTTTATTCAGGAAAAAGAGTTTGAGCGGGTTGGTGGAAGCAAGTCTCAAAAGGTCGATGTGCGGGTTGTGGCAGCGACCAACAGGGATCTGGAAAAAGAAGTTGAAAAAGGAAATTTCAGGGAAGACCTTTACTACCGGCTGAATGTAATTCCTATAGTCCTTCCTCCTTTAAGGGTCAGAGGAGGCGATGTTCTGCTTCTTGCTGAGTACTTTCTTAAGAGGTTTTGTGAAAAAACAGGCTGCAGAAAGCTTGTTATATCAACTGAGGCCAAAGAGCTTCTTACGAACTATTCCTGGCCTGGAAATGTCAGGGAGTTGGAGAATTTCATGGAGAGGATGACTATTCTCTGTGACTCTCAGCAGATAATGCCGGAAGATCTGCCAGCTAAGATTTTATCCGCAGGCGGGATTGAAGTCCCAGTCAAAACTCCAGCGGTTAGGAGTTTTGACTGGCCCAACTTGAATGATATGAATGACAAAAAGATGAATTTAAAGGATTTTCTTGATAAAATTGAAGAAAATCTTCTAATAGAAGCACTCAAGAATGCTGAAGGGGTAAAAAATCAGGCAGCAGAGATTCTGGGGATAAAACGGACTACACTTATTGAAAAACTTAAGAAGAAAAAACTAAACTAACACAATTTTTTTCATAATAGCCTGATTATTGCATTATAATGGAAAGTAATCATGCCTGCTGTAGATCAAAATATGGTGAGCATGTACCAATTTCTGATAAAAACCAGTTATTTCCCTGCTCCTGGATATTATGACCCATAAAAGACTATTCTTTTTCAGTATCATTATTGCTGCCTGTTTTCTCGGCTGGAGACAGGAAGGCTTTTCCATGGAATTTTACTGGGGAAGTCATCCAGGGCATGAAAGACTTGTTTTTGAATTTACAGAAGAGGCAGATGTAAATTATGATGTAAGCAGAACAGGAAAACAGGAATTGACCCTTGAACTGCCCGGATCAGTTGTTGAAGATATTGAAATGCCCTCGGGGCGTATTTTTTCCGGATCCACGCTTTTTGAAGGTGTGGGTGTGGAAGCAAATCTTTTTAAAATTAAAATAAATACCAATGCCTTTGGTTATATTTCCTATAGTCAGCCTCAGGAAAATAAGATTATAGTTGATATTTTTCGTGACCCCCTTGGCGCTCAATGGGAACCTGACTCAGGCATAGAGCCTCCTGCTCCCCAACCTCAGGAAGAAGCCGGTTCTGATCCTCCCCCTTTTATTCCTGCACCTCTCCCGGAAGTTCAGGAAGAAGATCCTGAAATATCTCCTTCAGAGCCTGCACCTATGGCTGCATATAAGTTAAGATCTCCCATTCAAAGAAATGAGCCTCCTGATATGATTCAGCTTGATCCGGATATCAGTCAGGTTGAACCAGCAGCCGAGGAGGGATCATCAAGAATAATGCAGCGAATCCAAAGGGATGAGCCACAGGATATTCAGCCTGATCAACTTCAGACCGCATCTGAAGAAATAATTGAAGATGGAATATTAGAGGAAGAGGGTGCACTTGAAGCCCAGGAAGAGTTTCAGCCGGATCTTGATGAACCTGCAGACGAATCTGAAGATTACGGTGAATTGATTTTTGCTGCCAGGGCAATGATGAGTGGAGGCGATTTCAAAGGAGCCGCAAATATTCTTGAAGAGTTGATCGATGATCCTGAACTGCCAGCTGAGTATCTGGAAGATGCACTTTATACCTATGCAGAAGCCAACTTTCAAAGGTTCAGGAATGACCTCAGAAATAATTTTACCGATGTTATTGCACCTTTTGAACGGGCTATGAATTATGATCCTAATTCAGAGCGTTTGCCTGACGCCCTTTTAAATCTTGGTTACATTCACCTCCAGGTAGGTAATGAGCCTGAAGCAAGGGGCTACTTCAATCTTCTGCGGGACGAATATCCTCAAGATCCAGCAGTTCCATCTACCTACTATTATTGGGGGGACTACTATGCCCGGCAGGGAAAGTTTCAAAAAGCTGTTGATAATTTTGAACATATTGTTCAAGAATATCCTGAAGATGAACTGGTCAGGCCGGCTGCGGTCAATCTTGCGCATGCCCTGAGTGAGCTTGACTTCCACAAACAGTCCTTGGATATACTGGAATTTATTGAAAGTAGATGGCCCAGAAATTATATTGATGATCCTGACTTTCTTATTCTTTCAGGATACATATTATACCGCAATGACAGGTTAGATGAGGCGAGAAATAGATTCCTGCATTACATCAACCTGATACCTGATGGAGATCAGGTGGCTGTATCCATGGCCAGAATTGGTGATATTTATCTTCTGCAGGATAAAAGGGAAGCAGCCAAGGATATGCATGAGCAGACAGTGCGCATGTATCCTGATCAAGAAGGCGGCCTTATTGCAGCCATGCGCCTGGCAGAAGAGGGGATATATGATGATCCTGAAATCAGTGATTTTGACCGTCCTTTTTCCATGCGTCCAAGAGCCATTTACAAAAGAATCAGCGATGAATTTCCAGATAGCCCCCTGGCTCCTGTGGCTCTGCTTAAGCTTGCCATGTGGGATATCCACCATGGATACTTTAATTATCAGGAGTCCTTAGAAGCCATAGAAACTTTTTATGAAAGGTATTCTCATAAAGAGCTCTGGCCCCGGGCCTTGGATGTCGGATTTGAAGCATTTTCAGCTGTGGTGGCCCAGGAATATCCTGAAAGCAATTATCAGGAAATTATAGATACCTGGGAAGATTATGATTATCTGAATGAAAATCCTGAGCATCTGAGCAATGAGGATCGTCTTGCGCTGGCCACTTCTTACTGGAACAGAGACAGGATGGAAGAAGCCTTAGATATGGCCGGGCCTTTTCTGCAGCAGGATGAAATTGATGAACATAACCAGGGGGCTTTTTCGCTTCTTTTGAGTATTTATCTTGATACGGCCAACTGGCAGGCTATTCTTGAACTGGCTGAGCAAGTTGAAGACTGGGATCTGAATAGAGATAAAAGACTGCAGATGGACTATGCCAAGGCTCTGGCGCTGCAGAATACAGCAAGGGAACAGGAGGCTCTGCCCCTGTGGAGAAGATTGGCCGTAGAAACCGATTTTCCCGGGAGTCAAAAGGCTTTTGCCCTGTTTTACCTTGCCTTGGATGCATTTGATAAACAAGATTATCAAAATACTTACATATTTGCCCAGGAATCCTTAGCCATGTTTATGGAGCAGGAAGACCCCAATATCCAGCGTATTAAAACATGTCTTGATATGCTGATAGATTCCACTTCCAATACCGGCCGGGTGAGGGAAGCTCTGGGCTGGGCTCTTGAATACGAGAATTATATAGACGAAGATGATCCTGACTGGCCTGCATTTCAGTACCGTCTGGCCAGAATGTACAGGCTTAACCATCAGTATGAGAAATGGGAAGAAACTCTTGGCGACATAATCAAAGATTTTCCCGATGATATGTACAGCAGGATGGCCGAGTCAGACCTTAATACCAGGCGTCTCACAAGAGAGGCGGAACAATACAAACCATAACAGCGTATCTGAATAATGGGGTCCTTGGAAACGTGGTAAACAATTACAGAATAATTGCAATTTATAGTCATTAAAGGTGGATTTTATGGACAGACAGCCATTGGTTGCAGGCCAGTTTTATCCTGGAAACAAAAAAGATCTGTTGAGTACTGTATCAGGTTATCTGCAAGGAAAAGCCATGGAAGATCGCACATTTTTAACCATGGTTCCTCATGCAGGTTATATTTTTTCCGGAAGCACAGCCGGTAAAACCCTTGCCAGGGCAAATCTTGCTGAGAAGCTTATTCTTCTGGGACCAAATCATACTGGACAGGGGGAGCGCATTTCTGTCTGGCCTGATGGCAAGTGGATTATACCGGGATTTGATTTTCCAGTGGATTCCAGCCTGGCTGATTCAATAATGGGAATAAACGGTTTTTCCTCTGATTATCAGGCCCATATTCATGAACATTCCTTAGAAGTGATTCTGCCTTTTCTGGGAGTGATGAAGGGTAATGTTCCAATTGTCCCCATTGCTGTGTCTGAGTCACGTTTGGATGTACTGGCTGAAGCCGGGAAAAATCTGGCCCAGGTAATTGATAAGTTGAACTTGGATGTTTCACTTATCATAAGCTCTGATATGAGCCACTACATTTCGCATGAACAGGCCCAAACAATAGACGCCCTGGCTATTGAACAGGTTCTGGATCTTAATCCCGAGGGTTTATATAAAGTTGTTATGGAAAACAAAATTTCCATGTGCGGTATTCTGCCCATGGTTTTGGGTATGTATTGCGCCTTATCCCTTGGAGCCAGAAAAGCAGAGCTTGCTGATTATTCTACATCAGGAGAGGTTAATAGAGATTTTTCTAAAGTGGTGGGATACGCAGGTGTTGTTATCAGTTGATATAAAAAATCCGGAAATCCGACAGCCCAGATGTTTTAAATATACTGGGGTCAGGTTTCCGGATTTTATAAAGCCATTAAAGTTTTTTTCTGCTTTTCCATGAGCTGACTGTATTTTTTAAAAGCAGGGCAATGGTCATGGGGCCTACCCCGCCGGGAACCGGAGTCATGGCTGCTGCCTTGTGCTGGATTCCCTGAAAATCGCAGTCACCCACCAGTCCATCATCTGTCCTGTTTATTCCCACATCAACAACCACAGCTCCTGGTTTGACCATATCGCCAGTGATAAACGCCGGGATACCAACAGCAGCAAAAATAAAATCAGCCTTCTGAACGTGACTTTTGAGGTCTGCTGTTCTGGAATGACAGATGGTTACTGTGGCGTTCTGGGATAAAAGCATCAGTGCAAGAGGTTTGCCCACAATATTGCTCCTGCCCACTACTACGCAGTCTTTACCGGATACATCCTGCTGGTATTCCTGGATAAGAGCCATTATTCCAGCTGGTGTACAGGAACGGAAACCAGGCAGTCCCAGGGTGAGCTTGCCTACATTTTCAGGATGGAATCCATCCACATCTTTGGCTGGCTTAATAAGCTCAAGACATTTTTGAGAATTGAGATGCCTGGGCAGTGGAAGCTGAAGCAGTATCCCATCAATCTCGTCATCGGAATTGAGTCTCATAATGAGCTCTTCCAGTTCTACCTGGGAAATATCAGCCGGAAGTTTATACGCCTTGGAAATGATTCCTGTTTCTTTACAATTTTTTTCTTTGTTGCGTACATAGATAGCTGAAGCAGGATCCTCCCCCACCAGGATTACCGCTAATCCTGGTGGACGTCCGGCCTTGTGCAACAAAACTTCTATTTCATCTTTGAGTCTTTCTCTGAGTTTAGCAGAAGCTGCTTTTCCATCCAGAATAAACATGACTATTCCTCACCAAACCATTGAAGGGCTACTGCAGGACCAAAATAAATGGCCTGATCGTCAAGCTCTTCCTCAATGCGCAGAAGCTGGTTGTATTTGGCCAGGCGGTCGCTGCGGGACAGGGAGCCTGTTTTGATCTGGCCTGCATTAGTGCCCACAGCAAGATCCGCAATAAACGAGTCTTCTGTTTCGCCTGAACGGTGGGAAATAACAGTTGAATAGGCCGCTGATTTGGCCATTTCAATAGTATCTAAAGTTTCAGTGAGTGTGCCGATCTGATTAAGCTTAATAAGAATGGAATTAGCCACACCAGTGGATATTCCTTCTGCCAGAATGCCTGGATTGGTAACAAAAATATCATCACCAACAATCTGCAGGCTGTCTTCAGTAAGTGAGGTGAATTTGCGCCATCCTTCCCAGTCACCTTCTGCCAGTCCATCTTCAATGGACAGGATGGGAAATTTTCCAGCCATCTGTTGATAATATTCAATAATTTCCTCTACTGACATAATCAGTTTTTCACCCTTGAAATGGTACTTGCCGTCTTTGTAGAATTCAGAGGCTGCAGCATCAATGGCCAGAGCTATTTCTGGTCCTGGCTGATATCCTGCTTCCTCAATGGCCTTGATGATATATTC
>JBHEPK010000299.1:0-1564 GCA_046260325.1 Desulfonatronovibrio sp. | reverse complement strand
CCATATGATCCAGCATATCATTGATCAGATGGATAAACGTTTTGACCAACTTACCAGACGCATGGACAAGTTCATGATCTGGTCTTTTGGCACAAGCCTGACCATGGCTGCCTTAATTATCGCAGTTCTGAAGTACACCTGAAACTGTTAGACGTATGGCGTTCTTGCGTTCCCCGTTTTTCATTCCGTGCCTTTCCATGTATTCTGTGGGCCATTCTTCCCTTATTTCTTCCCTCTTCCAACGCTGAACGTTGAACC
The DNA here is from genome assembly GCA_046260325.1 of Desulfonatronovibrio sp. Lineage (GTDB taxonomy): Bacteria > Desulfobacterota > Desulfovibrionia > Desulfovibrionales > Desulfonatronovibrionaceae > Desulfonatronovibrio. The sequence goes on along the minus strand of JBHEPK010000299.1, from coordinate 1,306 downwards.
TCTCCTAATATATCTTCTCAACCTCCCGGACAATCCTTTTCATAACAAACTTTTCCTGCAACCTTGCCCTGCCGCTTTTCCCCATTTCTTCAGCTCTATCCCTGTCTTCCAGCATATGATTCATAGCCCTTGCCAGCCCGACTGAGTCCGCCGGCTCAACCGTCAGTCCAGTCACGCCGTCAATATTCACTTCATTCATGCCTGAACCTTCCACCGTAGTTGTTATCAGAGGACGACCATAAAACATGGCTTCAAGCAGGACCACTCCAAATGCCTCGGTTCTCTCAATGGAAGGAAGGCAAAAGGCTGTACAGGTTCCAAAAAGTTTATGCAACTCAAGGTCTGACAGCTTGCCGGGCATAAACACCTGGTTTCCTAATTTCAAATCAGCCACAAGTCTTTCCAGGTCAGGCCTGAGTGGACCGTCACCCACAATAATCAGCCTGCCTTTGTATCCTTGAGTACAGGCTCTAATAAGATATTCATAGCCTTTATAATAGGTAAATCTGCCCGCGCTTAAAATAAATGCGTCCTTCTCACTGCCCGCGTCAAAGTCAGCATTTTCTCCTGGGGACACAAACTTGTCAGTCCTGATCCCCAGGGGAATGGTCACACATTTATGCTTGAACTGTTTTAAAGGAATGCTTGTTTCAAGGTATGGTCTGGAAGTAGCGATGACATTGTCTGCTCTGGTTAGAAGCCTGATCTCGAACAGCCTGTAAAATGGATACAGAGTCCTGAGCTTCCTGTCATTTTTAGATGACACCACGTCTGAATGCCAGTGGATCACCAGCCTGAATCTTTTTCTGGTCAAAAGCAGCCAGAAGGCCGAGGCATTGGGCATGTGCGCGTGTACAATGTCCGGCTGGAATTTATCCAGGACCTTCTTCAAGGCCCCGTACATACCAGGGGCAACAGGTGCATATGCAATTACCCCCATAATATTTACCCTGACAACCTCAAGCCCTTTATCAAATATCTCTGAGGTTGTGGCCCTGCCCCTTTCGTGCTGATGACAGAGAACCTTTACCTCATGTCCCTGCCCAACTTGCTCCCGGACCAGGTCATTTAGAAAATTTTCAATGCCTCCATGAAAGGGGGGATAATATTTTCCGATGTGAAGTATTTTCATAATTAACTGGTTTAGCGTTCAACTTTCAGCGTGTAGTTCAAAGCTCAACGGAGAACGTTGAACGCTCTTCTCTATTATTCTTCAAACCTGAAGGGGGAACCTTCTTGTTTCTTACTCTTCAACGCTGAACGCTGAACCTTGAACGTTGAACCTTCTTCTTTCTTACTCTTCAAC
>JBHEPK010000298.1:1259-1579 GCA_046260325.1 Desulfonatronovibrio sp. | reverse complement strand
GTCCATTTCAGAAAGAATTTCTTCCATTACCGGGGCAGCCAGGGAATGAAATTTTCCAGAATCTCCATAGCCGCGAATTGATTCCAGACGGTTTTGAAAATCTCTGGTCAGGCTTAAGAAATCACCATCTTTAAGGCGAACAAACCGGCCGGGGCTTTTTTCCATCAATGACAAAAGCTGGGCCATATCCATGACCCGGTCATCGTCGAGGCGCAGTTCCCCGTGCAGACTGAACCAGTCCTGCTGGGATTTTATTCCTGTTTTCATGCTGGATGCGCTGGTTTCTTTTGAGACTTTGATGGGTTTACCTTCGGGCCATT
>JBHEPK010000298.1:0-1249 GCA_046260325.1 Desulfonatronovibrio sp. | reverse complement strand
CTTCTCCAGGTCTTACAATGAGGCTGCCTTCTGTTACCGGCCTGACAAGGAGATCTATGCCAAGGCCCTGATCCATGGGATAGAGGCGCAGCAAAGGCCTGGGATCAGCTTTCACTTTTTGGGCTTTGGTCTGGCTTTGTCCGGCAATGTCTGAATGGATAGTAAGCAGGGGGGCAATTTCAGCGATGCTTTCCATGACTCGTTTCTTGGCTGTTTCAGGAACTTTCAACCCCTGGGATCCAAGGATTTCCGCAATTTGCTTATGTTCTTCACTGAACGTAACAAGCTTTATCCTGTGTCTGCCTTCTTCTACGGGAAGAACGGAATAAGAGTTAATGGGCTCAGGTTCCATCTGGATCCGGATGGAATCCTTTTCAGTCAGCACATGAAGGACCGGGCTCTCCAGGATTAATTCAACAGGGTTATGAGGGTCATCTTCTCTGAAAATAAGGGGGTGGCCTGCAGCGGCTATAAGGGCTGAATCACCAGATAAGCTGTAGTCTGTTCTGGAATACCTGCGATAGAAAGCTGAGTAAGTGTCTACCTTGACAGCTCTGGAAATTTTAAAGTCATGTTCAGTGAGGAAGTCCAAGTCACCAGCAGATTCAAACAGCCTTTTGAGAGCAACAGGTCTGCCTTTGGACCATTTGCCGGACTTGGTGATTACCTGCTCCTTAGGTTCTAATTCGTATGATTCAGCAAATGGAATCAACCGCCAGATCATGCGCTGAGTTTTGTCCTGAGCCTTTGAGGATGTCTGCTTTTTGGGGTTGAGGTTCTGCAATGAGGTCAGTGCCAGTTCCCATTCAGGAACAGGCTTGAATAAATCAGTAATGGATGTCCATGTCCGTTCTTCTCCAGATTTTTTCAGTTTGTTCAGCGGTTCTTTTTGACCGAATTTTGCGAGGAGCGATGCTGCTTCCCAAGCGTACCACTTAAATCCGTTTTTCTGGGCTTTGTCGAACAATGAAGTAAGAAGTTTTACGTTTTCCTGCTCAGGATTATTGCCTGTCCAGTAAAATCCAAGGCTTTGGAATAGAGGCAGATAAGATGAGTTATGACTGTTGAAAATAAATTTCATGAAATCGCTGTCTTTGAATTGGATTTGTCCCATAAGGATCTGGGCAATATCTGCGAGTATTTCAGAGCAGTCATTAAGAAAAACATATCTTGTTTCCCTGTTTTTAATTTTTATCTGATTCAGGATAAGTTCATGCGCCTCAGTGCCGCCTTTGAATAGGGCTGATAG
>JBHEPK010000297.1:0-1588 GCA_046260325.1 Desulfonatronovibrio sp. | reverse complement strand
CAAAGTCTGATCAGAGAGATGAGCATAGCGCATGGTTGTGCTTATCTGGCTATGCCCCAAAAGCTTGCCTACCTCGTAAATACTGCGGCCTCCGTTAATTAAAAAGCTGGCAAATGAATGCCTCAAGGTATGCAGCCTGACATCTTCCAGGCCTGCCTTCTTCCTGGCCACAAACCAGGGTCTGTATATTGAAGTAAATGCCTCCCCTGTCTTTGGGCCTGTGAAAACATAAGGCCCTACCCGCTTTAGACCTTCAAGTATTTCCACAGCCTTATCGGATAGGGGGATGGTTCTGGACTTGCCGTTTTTTGTAAGAGGGAACCTTATAGTCTTTCTCTGAAGATCCACATCCTCCCATTTAGAATTCAGCATCTCGCTCTTCCTGGCCCCAGTCAAAATAAGCATGAGAATTATGGGCTCCAGCAGTGGATTTTCGCTTTCCTTTAGTGCTGCACAGAGTCTTTTTAGTTCTTCCGGGGTTAAGTACCGCTCCTGAATATTATTCTCCTCAAACTTACGGATACTGCTGGCTGGATTAGTTTTAATCCCCGGTACTTTCCATTTTAACGCCAGATTATACATAAATTTGATTATCACCAGATACCGGTTAACAGTGGCTGGGGCTAATCCTGAATTTATCTTGTTCCTTAGAAATCTTTGTATCTCTTCCTGGGTTATATAATCCATCTGCTTATGTCCGAATACCGGGAGAATATGTAACCGCAGGCAGTCTGAATCAATTTTCCAGGATCTCTTGTATCCTTTTACATAAGGCATGTACTTTTCCAGGGCAAAGCTCTCCATGGTTGGAACTAAAGATGATGTTCTTTTTTCTTCCAATGGGTCCCGCCCCATAGCCACATCACCAAGCACCCTATGCCCCAGCTGTCTAGCTTCACTAACTGAAATATCACAGGCCCTTCCCAGTTTCATCTGTTTGTATTTACCACAACAATCCTTATACCGGATAAAATACGTCTTGGTTCCCGTAGGCCTGACTTCCAAAATAAGTCCAGTACAACTGTTATCGTAGTATCTTTCCTTATTCAATTCCTTCTTACACTTAATGTTGGTTACAAAAGCCTGGTTAAAATTTACTGCTCCCATACTTGAAGACCCTCCTCTAAGTTTTTCAAGTATAGGCAATTTTGCTGAAAATTTAAGTTACAAATTCATCATGAGGGCATTATGAGGGCAATTTTTGTTGCTAAAAATGTGTGAAAGTCCTTGCTGTGTATAGGTTAAGCCCAGTCGCAGCATCCTAAAAATTGTTTTTTTGTATTTTGTTCTGAGGGCATATTGCAGTCTTTTTATTTTAGGGGATCTGCAATACCACTCTCAGTCTTTGCAGGACGTGGATTTTGTGGTTTTATGGTGATGACTCTCCCGGTGTGACTATCGCCCTGACTTCAGGTGAAGACGACATCAGCGACAGCTCAGACCCAGCTCTGACTGAGAACGATGATACCGTAACAGGTGCTATCAACACTCTGACTTCTGGTGACTCAATCGTTGATTCTTCAACAACAGACAATGACAGCCTGGAAGTTGAGTTGGTAGCAAATGTGGATTCAACAGTGACTATTAC
>JBHEPK010000296.1:0-1604 GCA_046260325.1 Desulfonatronovibrio sp. | reverse complement strand
CCTTGCACTGGAATTTGGAACTTATCCGCTAAAAATACTCAGGAAGAAACCATGGCTCTTGCCGGAGCTGTTTCCAAGCTGCTGCAAAGAAACGAAGAATATCTTGTTCTGGACAAGGAATCAAAAAAGCCCAGACATCTAAAGGCAAAAGATATTGCCATACTTTGTCGCACCAACGTCCGGGCCATGGAAAGATCCATTGCCCTTAGCAAAGCAGGTATTCCAGTTTCCATTCCTCAGGCAGGGCTTCTAAAAAGGGCTGAAGGAGCCCTTGCTCTTGCTGCCTTTAGATGTATGGCTGATCCCATGGACAGTCTGGCTATGGCAGAAGTTGTCCATATCGTTCAAGGCGGGAACAGGGACTGGTTTGAAACAGCAGTAAATAACAGCAATCACGAAAACCTTAAAGAAGATTCTCTGGTCAAGGCTTTAAGTGATCAAAGAAGCAAACTTATTCACCTTACCCCCTTGGAGGCCCTTGATCTGGCTATATTTACTGTAGGCCTGGAGCGCCTGACTGCAGGGTGGGGCGATAGCCAGCAGCGTCTGACCAATCTCGGCGCTTTACGCGGTTTTGCCATGGAATACGAAGATAGGTGTAAGGCCACAGTACAGGCCTGCTCGCACCTGGGGTTCATTGCATATCTGCAGAAACTGGCAGCTGATGAACAGGATGTACAGCCAGTTCCCTCATCAAAAAATGCTGTAAACGTTCTTACATATCATAAAGCCAAGGGCTTGGAATGGCCTGTTGTAGTGCTATTGGATCTCGATTCAGGCTCCAAAGCCCAAGCCTTTGGTGTAAATAGAGAAGGGACAAACCAGGGCATTGATCCTCAGGATCCGCTGAAAGACAGATGGATCAGATTCTGGCCATGGCCTTATGGCAATCACAGTAGAGACTTTGGCTTTGATGGTGAATTGGAAAATAGTGATGTTCTGGCAAAGGCAAGACAAAGAGAACGAAATGAGCGTATCAGATTGCTGTATGTGGCTATGACAAGAGCCAGAGATTATCTGTTTTTGGGAGTGCGTCCGGGAAAGAAGAATTTCACTGCATGGCTGGATGAACTCAAAAATGTTAATGGTGATTCTCTATTGAGTATGGATGCTGCTGAGTCAGGACAATTCAAAATTGGCAGCCAAAAGTTTCCAGTTTCATTAGAAGAGTTTTCCCCTGCGGATGAAGCTGAAAAAGAAGGCTTTAAGGATGAATATGTTCTTCCTCTGCCTGATAAGATTATTGAATATCCGCCTGCTGTGATCATTCCAAGCATGGCTGCAGTTGGCGATCAACTTTCCGTTAAGGTGAAAATTGAGCAGATTGGTCAAAGAATGGCCATCGGCAAGCAATATGACATGGACCTTCTGGGTAATGCCTTTCATGGATTCTTTGCGATTGATGATCCTCTGTACCAGAAAAAACAAAGAATTAACCAGGCAGCTCAAATTTTAGAAAACTGGCAGATTGAGGGGATTGATCCTGGAGATTTACTTAAGGCATCTGAAAACCTGCATACCTTTTTGCAGAAGGAATATGGACCAAAACTGACTTTGTACCGGGAGTGGCCAGTTCGCCTGATGGAAAACGGCCAGCGTATGAC
>JBHEPK010000295.1:538-1609 GCA_046260325.1 Desulfonatronovibrio sp. | reverse complement strand
ATTCCCTGCCTGTATTTGATGCAGCCTTGCCAGATAGATGGTAAAGCGCAGGCGCATGGCGATTTCTTCGATTTTCGGCTCCGGCAATGCCCATATCTCAGCTCCTCAAAATTTTTTTGATGGTCGCGGCCAAACATCATTTCCTGCCTTCCAACACATCTTCGACTTGTGAGGTCAATGGTACTTGTTTTGTAAGCAAGTAGAATACAATATTAGCGTATTTCATTCATCAAATCAAGAAGTTAACTTAGTTTACATTGTCTGCTGAATATTTAAGAGTTCCAAGGCTATGTGATAATAGAATAATTTTGGCAAGGGTGTCATCTGATGTAGTAAGATAATCCCTCAGAAGCAGAAAATTTATCTCCAGCTTAACCGCGATGTTACCTGTTCCTGGTAAAATTATTTGTTATCATAGCTCTTTTCTTTTCCAACTTATGGCTAATTAATCCTCAATGGCTTTGATTGACCAGGCCAATAGGGTTGATCCTCTGGTGTGTCCATAAGCCCCACAAGTTTGCCCCTGTCCAAATAGTTCAGAACCATATACATGAATTCCGGTCCGTGTACAAAGCCCAGACCACCAGCACCTGCTGACACTTCATCGAATTTCAGTACATGATCCTTTCTCACCCCCGGGCCAAGGATGCACATGGGTACTGGCTCGCCTGAGTGGACCATAACTCCGCTGCATGGTGTGGAGTGATCAGCTGTTATAGCCAGGACCACATCTTCTCTTTTGAGAATTTCTGGCAATGATAGGGCGAGGCCCTTATCCAACTGCTCAATGGCCTGTTTTTTGAGAACAGGATCTTTGGCGTGTCCTGCTTCATCCGGGGCTTTGGAATGAACGTGGATAAAGTCATGTGTGCCAAAAAGATCTTGAGCCTGCTCTACTCTAAATCTTATTTCCTCTCCATGATCATGGTTTTCTCTGCCTTTGACATGTCTAATCCCAAGATATTTGCACAGTCCCGCATAAATTGCCCCAGAAGATATGGATGCACCTTTCAGCCCGAACTTCTCATGAAAAGAAAGGACCTTTTTCAGTCTTCCAGCTCTCTGGGTGAC
>JBHEPK010000295.1:0-528 GCA_046260325.1 Desulfonatronovibrio sp. | reverse complement strand
ATCCCTATGGTATGCATTTGGGTCTGATGATGAATTACGACTAAGTGTTTTGAAGACCCAGGACAGGTAGTTGTTCATGGCCTGAGCTGTCCTGATGCTTGGCTCATGGGCGCTGAAATCTTTCCATGGCACAGTTTGCAAAAGACAGCGTCCTTCAACAATTGGGTTTGAATCAGTAATGTAAGGCGAAACATCACCCTGAAGAAGAATAATGGCAAAAGACTTTTTATATGGAACAAGCCTTATTTCTATGCCTTCAGAGCTGAACCGGGCAATTTTATCAAAGGCCTGGTCAAATCGGTCCTGATCTGCCTTTACCCTTTCCCGGACAAACTTCAGGCAGCCATTTTCCTCAGCCAAGTGAACCAGATTGGCCAGGACAGCTACGTCATTATGCCCCAGATCTATGCCTGCACCCAGGGCTTCAAGGGCTCCCCGGCCAGGAAATTCTTCAGGCTTGTATCCAAACATTGCAAAATGAGCATTTTCACTGGGCAGGGCCTGACCCTGGAATGAGGCATGAAAAAG
>JBHEPK010000294.1:0-1625 GCA_046260325.1 Desulfonatronovibrio sp. | reverse complement strand
AAATTTGTCCAGGTTGATAACCGAGAACCAGGAAATGAAACAGGCCCTTTCAGGGGCAGAGAAGTCAAAGAATCTTATTTATAAATCCAAGGCAATGCAGGACGTGGTGGCTTTAGCAGATAATGTGGCCACAGTGGATACTGCGGTATTGCTTTTAGGAGAGTCCGGTACAGGCAAAGAAGTGCTTGCAAATTATATTCACAGCAAAAGCCATAGAGGTGATAAGCGATTTGTGGCAGTGAACTGCGCAGCCATTTCTTCAAATCTTGTGGAGTCAGAGCTGTTCGGATATGAAAAAGGTGCCTTTACAGGCGCATCCGCCAGGACCCGGGGCAGGTTTGAATTTTCTGACTCCGGTTCCCTGTTCCTTGATGAGATAGGGGATATGCCCCTGGAATCCCAGGGCAAGCTTTTACGGGCCCTGCAGGAGAAAAAAATTCAAAGAGTAGGGGGGAATGAAGAGATTCCCGTTGACGTCAGGGTCATCTGTGCGACTAACCAGAACCTTGGCCAAATGGTTATGAATAAAAAATTTCGTCAGGATTTATATTACAGAATTAATGTATTTCCCATTGAAATTCCGCCACTGCGTCTCAGGAGAGAAGATATTGTCCCACTTGCTAAATATATTATCACTACATTTCCTTTTGGTGCAGGGCATCAACTCAGTGACGGCGCTTGTGCCAAGCTTACGGGGTATTCTTGGCCGGGAAATGTCAGGGAGCTTGCCAATATTCTTGAGCGCTGTCTGATATTGACCAGGGATACACAAAAAATTACTTCCCAGACGTTGTCTTTTCTGCAGGTCGATAAGCCGGCCAGCCCGGCCCAGCATACGGTAATCCGGCTCCCCTCCAACGGCATCCCGCTGCAGCAGGTTCAGATGAGCCTTGTAAAGCAGGCATTGGATAAGTCGGGCAACAACCAGACATATGCGGCAAAACTTTTGGGCATAAGCCGATCCAAATTCAGGGTACTGCTGAAAAATATGGAACCAAGCCAGTAAAGGTGGAATGTTGATAGGTAAATTTAAAACTGCCATAATCATTTTATTTTCCGCCTGGATCTCTTTTGGGAGTTCCTGGGTGTGGGCATCAAATACCATGCTTATGTTTGTGGGCGAGGATTTAGAGATGCTGTCCATTGCCTCCAGAAAAGAAGAGGCTGCCTGGAGCGCGCCGGCCATTGTTGATGTTATCACAAGGCAGGAATTTGAATCCAGCAATGCATTTACCCTGTCACAGGCCCTTGAAGGAACCCCTGGATTTCATATAAATCAAACTGAAAGATCCAGCATGTATTACTTGAGAGGTGTGCCGAATTCCGCCTTGACCCTTTTTGATACAGTGCCCATGGGGTCCGGTGTGGTGAAATCCGAAAATTATATGGATTATGAAACAAGTCTTGCTGCCGTCAAGCGCATTGAAGTGATAAGAGGGGGGAGTTCTGTGTTGTGGGGACCGGATGCGTTTGCCGGGGTTGTCAATCTTGTTCCCCTTACAGGTAAGGATGTTAGCGGCTTTCAAAGCGGCCTTAACTTATCTTCAGGCGATAGCTCTGGAGAAGTCTACCTGAACTATGGATGTGAAAAAGACAGATGGTCCGGGTTTGCTTCTGTGTCAGGG
>JBHEPK010000293.1:0-1628 GCA_046260325.1 Desulfonatronovibrio sp. | reverse complement strand
CCATAATAGTCTGAATTTATTGTTTAAACGGTTCAAGCTACTTAGAAGTGGTCAGCAGAGTATCTGTTCATCACAATCAACGATTTAGATTTCGATTTGGATGATGTGCTGAATATTTACTCAGCAGGTACATAAACACATAGCAAAGGGATATTAAGAATATGAAGTATATTATTTTTGAAGATTTTGCAGGAGAGCCTACTCCTATAATCTTTCCCGAAAGAATTGAATTTATTGAAATGCGCGAGCTGGTTCCTTATACCACAGTGCTTTCAGCTGGTCTTATGAAAATTGAAGGTCTTAAAGTTAAATGTTTCAGCCAATCCAAAGAGCTTGGAGTCAGCCCTTTGGAGCATGATCCTGAGATAATCGCAGATCATCTGGTGATTAACTGATCCAGCAAGTACCTGTTCTCCATGTTTTCAGGACGAAATTAAGTTAAAGCAGGGCTTGAAGTTTTTCATCAAGCTCTGCAGTCCTATTCTGGATTTCATTTTGCCTCATACTATGAGGAACCTGATATGGATGACCATAAACAACTCTACATTCTGACCAAAGCCAGGGAAGGCAGAACTTGTCCCAGGATTTGAATGCGTGCCTTGTTCTCATATTTACCCTGACCGGAACAATAAACGCCCTGCTTCTCGATGCCAGATAGACGATCCCCGGCTTTGACTTATGCCGTGGGCCCCTTGGTCCATCTACAGTAAAAACTGCGTCAGTTTTTACATGTTTCATCTGTCTTGCAGTATCCCGCAACGCCTTAAGTCCCTGTCTTGAACTTGATCCTCTGGCCAGGCTGTAGCCAAATCTTTTTAAGACCTGGGCTATGAGTTCACCGTCCCTGCTTTTACTTACCACTACGGTAAATTTTTCATTCTGATGAAGATAAAACAAAGGAAATATCTCTCCATGATAAACGGCAAATACCATGGGAGTTTTTGCTGAACGGAGTTTGAGAATCGGTTCATATCCAATCTGCGTATAGTTAAGGGTTGCAGACCAGGCTCTGGCGAGCATTGTCAATGCGCTGTAGGTAAAACTGTTGTTGAGATTCATGATATTCCCTGAAAAGTAGTATTGATACATCCAATACAATTTTATGATTGTTATTAATAATAACTATTTGACCTTGTTTAATGATTGGTATCTATTTCATTTAACAGATTTTTTCTCAACACCCAATTGTGGGATAATTCTTGAAAGGTCAAAGGTATACATCATGAATTCTGAAAAACAGATTGATTGTCAAGGTCTCCCCTGCCCCCAGCCGGTACTTAAATGCAAGGAAGTAGTCGAACAAGATAAGCCCTTGATATTAAAGGTTCTGGTAGATAATGATCCTGCCCTGGAAAATGTATCCAGATTTTTATCCCTTAATGGCTATCATCTGCATAAACCGGAAAAATCAGGTACAAACTGGCAGATTTCAGCCTCCAGGAATTCTGATCCTGTTAAAAATGAGGATCTGCAAAAACATACACCTGTAAAAAAAGATCAAGATTTAGAGCGTATTCTTGTATTTATTTCAAGTGATAAGATCGGTCAGGGCGATAATGAACTAAGTACAAAACTTATGCACAATTTCCTTTCAACCCTGCCGGAGATGGAATCCTTATGGACTGTGG
>JBHEPK010000292.1:0-1635 GCA_046260325.1 Desulfonatronovibrio sp. | reverse complement strand
GTGCATTATTCTTCGATATTCACCGCCAGGGGCCATTTAACTTTTTCTGTCAGTAGGGAAATGTCCAGAACATCCAAAATAGTTCTTACGTAATGGAAAGTCAAGCCTTTCAGGTAAATTTCCTTTATCTTATCCACATCCTTTTTATTATCTTCAGACAAAATGACATGGATCAGCTTTGCCCTTTTGGCAGCCAGGATTTTCTCCTTAACACCGCCGACAGGCAGTACCCGTCCTCTTAAAGTGATCTCGCCGGTCATGGCAATTCCTTTTTTCACCTTTCTGCGGGTAAAGGCGGAGGCCATGGCCGCAACCATGGTAATGCCCGCAGACGGGCCGTCCTTTGGTATAGCTCCTTCAGGAACGTGTATGTGGACATTGGTCTTTTCAAACAGGCTGGGATTTATATCGAGGTAATCTGAATGGGCCCTTATATATTCAAGGGCAATTTTCGCAGACTCCTTCATAACTTCTCCCAGGTTACCCGTGATAGTCAGGTTTCCCTTACCCCGGCTGAGACTGGTTTCTATGAACAGTATCTCTCCACCTGCAGGAGTGACGGCAAGCCCGGTAACAACCCCCGCAAATTCATTACCCTGATATAAGTCCCTGCTATAGTCGGGTGGTCCCATAATTTCACGCACAACCGGGATACTAAGTTTTCGGCTGAAGTCCTCGCCGAAGGCCTTTCTTTTTGCCAGGCCTCTTACCATCTTGGCAATTTTCTTGTCAAGTTCCCGTACTCCGGATTCTCTGGTATAGTTTTCAACCAGAATCTCAAGCACATTCTTTGGAAAAAAAACAGAACCTTTATCAAGACCGTTATTCACCAATTGCTTGGGAACAAGATGCCGCCTGGCAATTTCTATCTTCTCCTCTACAATATATCCGTTCACATTTATAATCTCCATCCGGTCACGCAAGGCGGGATGAATGGTGTTGACCGTATTGGCAGTGGCAATAAACAGTACCCGGGAAAGATCATATTCCAACTCCAGGTAATTGTCATGAAAGGATGTATTTTGTTCAGGATCCAGAACTTCCAGAAGAGCGGAGGCGGGATCGCCATGAGCATCCCGTCCTACTTTATCAATTTCATCAAGGATAAAAACAGGATTTGAAGTTTTAACCTTTTTTATATTCTGTATTATACGTCCGGGCATGGCCCCAACATAAGTTTTACGGTGACCACGTATTTCAGACTCATCATGCAATCCACCAAGCGACATCCGTACATATTTTCTGTCAATTGCCTCAGCCACAGAACGGCCCAGGGATGTTTTACCAACCCCCGGAGGGCCTACAAGGCAAATGATAGGCGATTTCATATCTCCCTTTAGCTTAAGAACGGCAAGATGCTCAAGTATCCTTTCCTTAACAGTATCCAGTCCGAAATGATCCCGGTCCAGAACTTTTTGAGCCTTTTTGAGATCAAACCTGTCTTTCGTATACTCACCCCAGGGTAATTCCATCATAAGATGAACATAATTGAGCTGCACAGAATATTCTCCCGATGCAGGATTAAGCCGCTGAAGCCTGGAAAGCTCTTTTTCAAAAGCAGCAGCTGTTTCTTCGGACCACTTTTTATCTTTAGCCTTTTCACGCATTTCTGCAATCTCCTTTTCAATCGGACTT
>JBHEPK010000291.1:303-1651 GCA_046260325.1 Desulfonatronovibrio sp. | reverse complement strand
CTGCGGATAGTTTTCAGGTTTCGGGTGATATCTTCACCCACTTCTCCGTCTCCCCTGGTTGAGCCTGATTTTAATTTTCCTTTTTCATAAACAAGCTCCACGGAAAAGCCATCAAACTTTGGCTCGAGAACAAAGGCCACTTTTTTCCGGTCCACACGTTCATGAATAAATTCAAAGAAATTTTTGACCCTGTCCTGTTTAAGAGACGCGTTCAGACTGAGCATGGGGGCGGCGTGATTCACTTTTTCCAGAGAGCTCAGAGGCTTACCCCCCACTCTTTTGGTTGGGGAATCTTCTGTCTGTAACTGCGGAAAATTATCCTCCAGTTCTTCCAGGCAATGAAACATTTTGTCATAAAGAGCGTCTGAAATTTCCGGCTGGTTTTTAACATAGTAGAGGTAATCATGATAATCGATGCCTTCGCGAAGAGCCCGGATTTCATCGCGGGCTTCCTTTTTGTTTATTTTGCTCAGGTCTTTAAATTTTTCAGGAGGATTTTTTTTATAGTCCATTTTTTTGTTCTATCTTTATAGTCTAAAGTTCTAAGCTTAAAGCTGAAAGTAAAATCAAAAAAAATCAAGATCTTGGGACTAAAGTGAATAAGGATGTCATAATCCTTAAAATTGTCTATCAAAAACAAAGTATTATCCGGGTATTCCCAGAGAAATTTTGACTGTCAATGTTCTATCTTTTGAGGTTTTTTCTCAGTTTTTTCAAAGAATATGTATTAATCACGTCCCGGGCTTCCAGCCATCCTCTTCTGGCCTGGTCAACGCCGAAACGCATGAAATCAAGGTCGGAAGTGCTGTGGGAGTCTGTGGAAACAGCCATTTTTACATTCATCTCTTTGGCCATTTTGCAGAATCGGTCCGATAAATCCAGTCTGTCAGGATTAGCATTGAGTTCCATATGGCAGTTTCTTTCAGAAGCGGCTTGCATAATTTTTTCCAGATCCACTTCATAAGGCCGGCGTTCATTGATGAGACGGCCAGTGGGATGGCCCAGGATATTGAAGCTGGGATTATCCATGGCCCGGATTATGCGCCGGGTCTGTTTATTTCTGGACAGATTGCGGTTGTAATGAATGGAGCAGACAACTATATCCAGTTTTTTCAGAATATCATCCGGAAGATCCAGGGAACCGTCTTCCAGGATATCAACTTCAATCCCCTTGAGCAGGGTAAAATCATGGAGATCCTCGTTGAGTTGATCTATTTTTTCAATCTGCGCGGCGAGACGTTCCCTGTTAAGCCCTTTAGCCATGGAAACTTTCTGGGAATGTTCTGTAACGGCCAGGTATTTATATCCTATTTTCTTTGCCGCCTCTGCCATTTCCTCCAGGCTGTGG
>JBHEPK010000291.1:0-293 GCA_046260325.1 Desulfonatronovibrio sp. | reverse complement strand
TAGGGCAGATCTACTGACTTATATACTTCTTTTTCAGTCTTGCCGGCAACGCGTTTTTTGCCTTTAAACACACCATATTCGTTTATTTTATAACCCTTATCCACGCCGATTTTTCTGATGGCGATATTATGGCTCTTTGATCCGGTAAAGTAATGCAGTGCCGCCCCGTAAGATACCTGGGCCAGCAGACATAAATCCACATGCAGTCCGGACCGGAGCACAATGGTGGAACGGCTTTTTCCCCTGGAAATAATTTTGCTTATATCTTCATATTCCACAAAGCGTTTCATAAC
>JBHEPK010000290.1:0-1655 GCA_046260325.1 Desulfonatronovibrio sp. | reverse complement strand
CGGAGATTTCCTGGTCATGGCCCTGATCGTGTTCAAGAGCCGTGACCAGGCTGTTGGCCAGGTCGTCCGGGAGAGTTGAAACGTGTCGGCCGTGTGCGATGTCCTGCTCCAGCAGACTCAAAAAAGAGGCTACAGCCGGATCATTGTGTTCATCTTCCCCGGTGATAACGATTTCATTGCCGCGGAGGGTGAAGGCCAGTCTGGAACCTGCATCAAGGCTCAAAGCCCGACGGATGGTTTTGGGCAAGGTGACTTGGCCCTTGGAAGTCATGGTGGCCATTTCTCTTATTGTAGCCATGTTTATTGCTCCTGTTTTTCATAAAGTAAGAATTATTCCTTACATGGTCAATCAGAAATATTCATTAAGCAAACTGCAAAAATCAGCAAGCAGTTTAGGCAACCGAAAGACTGACTGCAAAAATTTTTCTATAATTCAGGCAGGTTATAACTACTCTATGAGTAGAGTCGTAGGCTTGAATTTATTAAATATAAGAACCCACCTAAAAGCCAAAAAGGCCGTCCGCGCAAGTACTGTGGGTTCATAGGAAACGTTGCTGACATGGCCCTTAAGTTTAAAAGCTATGCTCAGCCACACAAAGTTGACCTTTATGGCAAAAAAAGTACGGTTATGGCTTTTGAAAGAACTGTGTTGTTCTTTTTACACCAGATCTTACACTCTCAGTACAAGAAATCATCGAGTATTATGGAGCTCGCTGGAAGTTTGAGTCTGGTTTCAAAGAGCTCAAGAAACAAATTGGCAGTTCTCAGACATAGTGCAGAGATGCTCAAGCCGTGACTAATCATCTCAATTTTTGCATGATGGTTACTTCAATTATTTGGGTATATGCCATGGCACTTGAAAAAAGTCCTAAGCGGCGTCATGCCGTCAAAAATCGTAACCATTTTGCATTCTTGGATGTCCGAAGAGACTTGACCAGGGCCATCATGAAAGAAAATTTTGAGGGGTTTTGCTCTGAAATACCCAAAACCCCGAAAAATGATATTATAACCATCATGGTAAACATGGCTGCATAAACTTAAACTACAAATTTTCTGTGAAACTTCAGTTTTTCTTGATAAATTAAGCAATTTAACTTACGTTTTTTTTCTTAGCCCCTAATGCACAACAAATTGGAGAATATATGTTTGGTAAAAATTTTCTTTATGAATCCAGAAACGACTGGCCCCTTATAAAATCCTGGCTTGTGAGCAGAATAAAACCAGACCTTTCTGTGGAAGAACCTGTCAAGGAGATACTGCAAAAGGTCATGGACCAAGGCGACCGGGCAGTTGTTGAGTATACCCGAAAATTTGATTGTAAGGATTTTGAAACAGAAAACATTATCCTCACAGCTAATGCCATTGAAGAGTCTTTAACCCAGGTTGAAGAAAATGACCTGGATATCATCAGGCAGGCTGCTCAGAGAATCAGATCATTTCACGAAATCCAGAAACAGAAATCATGGTTTTTCCCTGATCGGGACGGAGCTATCCTTGGTCAGATGGTTGCCCCTGTGTACAGAGCTGGACTTTATGTTCCAGGAGGACAGGGAGGTGAAACCCCACTTATATCAAGCCTGCTCATGAATGCTATTCCGGCCCAAGTGGCTGGAGTTGAGTCCATCTGCGTGGTATCCCCACCCAGAAAAGATAAA
>JBHEPK010000029.1:3693-17318 GCA_046260325.1 Desulfonatronovibrio sp. | reverse complement strand
GGTAGTGGAACTGACCGGCCAGGGAAAACCCTTGGAACAGATCAAAGACCGGGGGTATAAGGACAAATTCGCTGATCAGGAAGTTTATTTGATTGGTGTGGAATTTTCCAGTCAGGAACGTAATGTTGTGAGCTTTGAGTGGGAAAGGGTTCAGGATTGATCCATATACGTTGACAAATAATTGTGCAGCATGTCGCCGGGAAGTTTAAAGGTGGAGCGACAGCTGAACATCTGTCAAATGCAGAAAATGGTTATGCAAAAGAATGTTGATTCCTGGAAATTGGTTTCAGACTATTAATCTTTTTTGCTTCAGGACTGTTCATTGCATGCCAGAGATCCCAGTCCTGTTGCAAACCCAGCCAGAAATCCGCGGACATACCCAGAACACGGGACAGCCGCAAAGCAGTATCCGGAGTTACCGAACGTTTGCCTTTAATAATTTCATTCAGACGAGGGTAAGAAACGTTTAGATATCGTGCAAGCTCTGTTTGCGTAAGGTCAAGCGGCTTAACGAACTCCTCGAAGAGCATCTCCCCAGGATGTGTCGGAGGACGATTTACAGGCAACCTCCTCCCTGTTTCAGTGGTAATCAGTGATTTCGATATCGTAGGCATGGCCTTCCTCCCATATAAAGCAAATTCTATATTGTTGATTAATGCGGATACTGTATTGATTCTCCCGGTCGCCTTTCAAACATTCCAGTCGATTTCCAGGAGGTACTTTAAGTTCACTGATCTCTCGGACTCTGTTGATTTGATCCAATTTCCGACGGGCAATCGGCCAAATAGATTGAGGACAGCATCTTCGAGCTGACCGCGATGCCCCACCATCAAAAATATCTTCTGTGCCAGCAGACTTAAAGGTCCTTATCATGAGTCATATTATAATGGTAGCCATTATAGATGTCAATGTACTTTGACATGTACTTTGGCAGGAAGAGCCTGTGCCTTAGAAGTCAGGTATTTCTGACTGGTCCGACAGATCAGACCCCGCCAGCCTCTCGGGCCAGGCCCTGGTCTCCTCCCTGAAACCGGCTTTACGCCTGGCCTGCCTCGTACGATACATGCGCTCGGTAAAACCGCCATGCTCTACAAAATCTTTTTCTAAGCGCTTTAGCTGTCTGCCTATCAAAAAGCTGGCCTGGTGGGACATGCACAACATAATATTGGCGCATACTTCCGGAAGAGCGCTTTTAATGGTGTGCAGGGCTGCCAAGATGGGCTCATCAAATACATCGGCTCGATTAGACATCTTCAAAGCTTCAATATCTAAGCTTCCAGCCGGAGGCGGCAGTTTGCCTGCCAGCCTATCCCGCATTTTTACTACTCGAACCGAATCTTTGTGCCATATATCCAGACCATTCTGGCAAAGATAATCCTCATAATCCCGGATAAGCTCTCCTAAACTCGCCCGGGCAATGCTGGTCAGCTTCAGCTCAATTTTTTTGGATGTTGCGGAAGCCAGAGATCCTTCCGCAATATTCTGGACTCCACTTCTCGCTGCCTGTACCATTTGATCTTTTGTCCTGGATCTATAGGAAACCAATCGGTCACAGAAAATTACGGTCCCGTCATAAACAGCCAATGACACGACAAAACTGCGCAGCTTTTTGAATCCTCCATGAGCAGGAATAAGCTTATCAATATTATCTTCAGTCATATCTATCTCCTGGTATATTTTACTGACTGCTGCCTGATTAAAAATTTTTGATACAAAACTGAAGACAACCTTGCAACAGATTTGCCGGCTTCCATAGAATAGCCAGATAAGTAACTAAGACTTTACTAAAGAGACTCACCAGAATGCCATAATGGGTTGCACTCCTTAATCATTGACGAATGATCCAGAATCAAGGACTTTACCTGAATGACCAGCACTAAGATGGCCACGCGCCGGGAAATTTTCGGCTGGGCAATGTTTGATTTTGCCAATCAGGCCTATACCACACTGATTATCACTGTTATTTATGGTGTGCTCTTCACCCGGGTAATTGTGGGGGACGGGCCTGACTTCAGGCTGGGCAATCTGCTCTGGAGCGCATCACTCTGCATAAGCTACGCCCTGGTGGTTGTTATGGCACCTGTATGCGGTGCCATTATGGACCACTTCAGTTCCAAAAAAAAGTTCCTGTTTGCAAGTTACCTCATAACTGTCATTTCCACTGCATGCCTGTATTTTATTACTCCTGGAATGATCTTCATTGGCATGGCGCTCATCGTCATTTCCAATCTTGCCTATTCCCTTGGTGAAGGATTCATCGCGTCTTTTCTGCCTCAACTCGGGCCACCCGAATCCCTGGGAAAGATCTCAGGTTTTGGCTGGGCCCTGGGTTATATTGGAGGGCTTTTTGCCACAGGCCTGGTCCTTCTGGGGCTTGGAGGAATTGAAGAAAGTAATTTTGAAAAACTTCGTCTCGCAGGACCTCTTGCTGCCATGTTTTTCATGCTGGGAGCAATACCCACATTTTTATGGCTCAAGGAAAGAAAGAATTCATTTTTAAGGCTCAGAACAAAGGGTTACATCAGTGCTGGTTTTTCCGGAATAAAGCTCACCCTGAAACAACTGCCACGGTTCAAGGATCTGACTATATTTCTCCTTTCCCTGTTTTTTGCCATGGCTGGTCTGTATATTATTATCAGCTTTACTTTTATTTATGGAGATCAGGTAATCCAATGGGAGCCAAAGTTTCAAATGCTCATGTTCGTCCTGACCCAGTTTACAGCAGCTGGCGGGGCAGTGCTTTTTGGCTGTCTTCAGAGCAGAATTGGAGCTAAGGTCACGTTCAATCTGACCCTGATCCTGTGGATCATATCCATCATCCTCATATATTATACCATTGATATATCAGAATGGCTCAGCAGGAAAACCGGAGCAGACATTGAACCCCAGCATTTCTTTCTTGTTGTGGGATGCCTCGCTGGCACAGGCCTTGGATCTGTCCAGTCCTGTGCCAGAACTCTTGTTGGGATGTTCTGTCCGGAAAATAAAGGGGCTGAATTTTTCGGCTTCTGGGGCATGACTATCAAACTGGCCGCCATATTTGGAATAATGGGCCTTGGTCTGCTCCAGTCCTTTGTGGGCCTGCAATCTGCGATTCTTTTATGCCTTGTCTTTTTTGTTCTATCACTCACCATAAACAGCAAGGTCTCAGAAGAAAGAGGCCGGACATCAGTTAGAAATTATACCCAATCTCAAGGCTGATCAGCCAACCCTAACTGCACGCTCAAGGCTTTTTTGAGAACATAATCGTAATTGTTCACCACATACAACACTTGGGGCTATTCAATTGGATTTCGATGCCTGAATCCCATGGCTTTGAGGTCATGATTTCCTCCCGCATGGTTGTTGGTATTGATTTTTTCAATTGATCAGCACTATTTATGCCATACAGTAAATACATTAAAATCAGCATGTTGTTTGTATTATCAAACGTTATGATTTTTAATTTTGCGCCAAGATGGTTGGCAGTTGGCACTTGGCACGCGGGCAGTTCAGGGCTTTAAACTCCGAGAGGAGGGCTTTATACCCTTGATTGAAGAATAAACTACATGGGGAGGTAACAGTAAGATTTTTGTGCAGGAGACCACGTGCATGCTCAGAGACAAGTTTAATCCTGCCCGAATTGACAAGCTTTCAATTACCAGTCTTTAAAATAATTGAATCGGATTATGTCACAGCCATAGCATTATGTTTTAAATCCAGTCTGTATTTGCTTCTCTCCAAAGAACTTACTGAATATCCCCTGAAAATCCTCAAGGCTGACTGGTTTGCCTATATAATCATCTATTCCAGCCTCCAGAAACTCTTCCCTGTCACCTGGTTGAGTATGGGCTGTTACGGCGATTATAGGAATATCTTTCTTTGCATCTATAGAAGTAGACTCACGGATTGCCCGTGTAGCTTCAACCCCGGTCATGACAGGCATCTGGATATCCATAAGGATGCAGTCAAAATCTCGATTCTGAAGCATATCCACAGCTTCCTTGCCGTTCTTGGCCAAATTTACATTATGTCCTTCTTTTTCCAGCATTCTTTTAATGAGTATCTGATTCAGCGAATCATCTTCAGCCAGAAGGATGTTAAGGTTGCCTGATCTTTTAATTGTCTTCCATGTTTCCTTTGCAACCTGAGAAATCACTTTTCCTGGTATTTTAAAAGGCAGAACCACATGCACGGTTGTACCCCGGCCTGGTTCACTTTCCACGGCAATATTGCCGCCCATCATTTCAACCAGCCGGTGAACTATAACCAGATCGAGACCCGCGCCTTGATACTCTCTGGTCATGGAGCCATCCGCCTGGGAAAATGGCTGGAACAAGTCATCCAACTTATCTTCAGGGATGCCTGTGCCGGTATCAGCAATGGAAAACAAAACACGCACTCTATCCTTGGATCACAAATAGTTCTGAGGCTGACTTGTTTATCTCGGATTAGCATCTTTCTTTGTTGCCCCCGGCAAGGTAAAAAAGACCCTGGTGCCTTTGTCAGGCTCGCTTTCTGCCCAGATCCTGCCGCCATGCTTTTCAACAAAATCCTTGCACAGAACAAGGCCCAGTCCTGTTCCTTTTTCACCTTCAGTTCCGAGTTGTCTTTTGCTTTTATCAACAGTGAATATGGTGGATAAAACTTTTTCCTCCATACCTATGCCGTCATCCTGGATGCAGACCTCAACAAAGGATTCTGCAATCCTTGCCTTGATAAAAATATTACCATCTTTATTGGTAAATTTTATGGCATTGAAAATCAGATTGCGTATGACAGTGTTTATCATGGACTTATCAGCAACAATAAATAAATCTTCTGGTATTTCAGACTGGATTTTAATGCTTTTTCTCTGGGCCATATCCCGGGCAGTATGCAGAGTTGGTTCTGCTAATTTATGAATGTCGATTTTTTCAAAAGAGAATTCCATACGTTCACTGCTCATTTGGGCCCATTGCAGCAAATCGTCAAGGAGAATCATTAAATTTTCCATGCTCTTATGGATTTCATCAGAGATGAGCTTTATTTCCTGCTGGGACAGTGACTGAATATCTTGGGCAAGGAGCTTGGAAATACTGAAAACACCTGCCATAGGCGATTTGAGATCATGAGCAATGATGGAAAGCAGTTTCTCTTTTTGATCATTGGCCTCTTCAAGTTTCTGGTTGATCAGTTTGATTTTATCATCAGCCAGCTTCCTTTCTGTAATATCCCTGACTGCGGCAACCCTGATCATCTCATTTCCCACAGGGAAGTTTCTTGCCTCCAGTTCAGCATAAAACATTTCCCCGTTTTTCCTTAACGCCCTGACCACGTACGGTCTGGCATATTCCTTTACAATATTTTCTTTAACAATGTCTTTATCTTCATCATGGATTAACAGTTCCAGAAGGTTTTGTCCGAGAAGAGCTTCTCGCTTATAACCTGTCATCTGGGCAAGAGACTTGTTTAAATCTCTGACTATTCCTGATTTATGGATAACTACTCCTTCCATGGTCAAGTCAGATAAAAGCTTGAACCGTTCTTCACTTTCCTGGAGATTTTTTTCAGCAATGATCTGTTGAGAAACGTCATTAACAGCCATTAACAGGCAGTTTTGACCCTCAAAAGAGCAATGCTGGACATCATCCTCTATTCTCCCTGTACACCTGACCCACAATGAATCCTGACTGCTGCTCAGTCTGAAGTCCATCTGCTTATTGTATGGATTCTTGAAAAATGCCCTGAACCGTCCGTGAAATGAGGACCTGTCTTCTGGTACAATCAGTTCAGCCATGGCTTTGCCTGATATCTGGTCAGGGTTTTTGCCGGCCATATCTGCTAAGGTCTGGTTAGTCTGGATAACAATGCCGTTGTGATCTACAGTCACATAGCCAAACGGCGCTTTGTTGTAGAGTTTAGCGAAGCGGTCTCTGGTCTGCTGCAGTTTGTTTTGAACCTCGCGCAACTCGTCGTTTTGAACTTCCAACTCAACCTGATAAAGCTGGTAGTCCTGGATCAGGGCTTTTAATTGATCCCTGGAAAAGTCATCAATGTCTGGATCAGTTTTTGAAATCTTCTTTTCAGCTTTTTCACGCAAGATTTTTTTTCTGTCTTCAAAGTTATTGCTCATACTGACTTCCGGGTTTTTGGGTTAAAACTTCTCAGTTCTTTTTTATTCTCTGATAAAAACAATTAAAAATGCAGGTTATCCTTGCATGTAGAGAATAATTATTGTTTTTGTCCATTTTTTTCAGGCAGTCTGCTTTCAGTAAGTTCGAAAGCGCTTTCAATTCTTACCATGCGTCCGTCCACCCATTGGATGGCCCTGTCAAAGCATTGGTAATATTTATTGGTCTTTTCGTTGAAAAACTCCCAGGTGTGTACCCCGGTGGAATTGCCTGCTGAGTCCAGTAATTTCTCATTGGTGCAGAAGCTGCATGGGCCGTTTTTACCTGTTTGAAGGACCTGCCAGCATTTTTTGCCCGCGACATCTCCAAAAAGTTTCTGACCGTGTTTGTTCATAAAAAGCAGTTCATGGGTTTGCATATCTGCCACGTAGATAAGGGCATCAATGCTGTCCAGAACAGTAAGAAGTCTCTGGTGGGCCAGTGCGACTTCTTCCTGGGCCAGTTTCTGTTCTGTAATATTTTCAAAGGTAGCATAAGCCTGATATGGAGATTCTTCTCCTGGTCGGAAAAGAGGAACCGCAGTTATGGATAACCAGATGTGTGTGTCTTTATCCGGGTGGAATACTCCCCTGTTCACCGGGCCTATTGTTTTTCCGGTTCTGAGGGCGATCATGGCCGGATGATCATCCCCCTGGACCTCGGTTTCGTCTTCTTTAATCATTTTCCAGTTTAAATCCATGGATGTTTTTCCGCTCATCTGGTCAAAGGACAGCCCCAGTATTTTTTCAGATGCCGGGTTTGCTGAAACGATTTTGCCATCAGCTGCGTGGTATATTACCCCTTGAGCCATTGTTTCAAAGAGTTGGCGATGTTTTTCTTCGCTTTGTCTCAATGATTCTTCAGTTTCCCTTATTCTGGTAATATCCACAAATGAAACCAAAGTGCCGGAAAACATTTCATGACCTACAGCGTATGGGACTATGCGCATGAGATACCATTTCCCATGCTCAGTCTGGACTTCATGTTCAGACGGGGTATCGCTATCTTGAACTTTTTTGATTTTCTCAATTGGGTCCAGGTCCAAGAGATGATGGTTGATATGGATTAGTGGACGGCCAACATCTGTATCCAAGAGCTTGAATATTTCTGTAATTTTAGGAGAAAAGCGACGGATTTCCATGTTTTCATCAAGCAGAAGGCTGCTGATCTGGCTGGCAGACAGCAGGTTGTCTACGTCGCTGTGCAGTTCGCTGAGCTCAATTATTTTGGACTGATGTTCAGCATTTACTGAGTACAGCTCCTCGTTTGAGGACTGCAGTTCTTCATTTGTAGACTGCAGCTCTTCATTGCTGGACATAAGTTCTTCGTTGGTGGCCTGGAGTTCCTCATTGGATGTTTCCAGTTCTTCAACCGTGGCCTGGAGATTTTCCCGGGTAAACATAAGTTCCTGCTCCAGGTCATTTATTCTTTGTTCAGCTTCTTGAGAAACATCATATGTCTGCTCAGTTTCCTCAGTATCAGAAGGCTTCCTCTTTTCAGCTTCTCCCAAGAACACGGCCAGCAGATCTTCCTGGCCTTTTTTACTTTTCAGGGGTTTTATGCGCAGATCCACGAATCTGTCGCCGTCTTTTTTGTACAGTCTGATATTGGAAAATCTGACGGACTTTTTCTGGCGAAACACTTTCTGGATACCAGTGGACAGGGGGATAGTCAGCTCTTTGACTGCCATTCGAGAAATATCCATACTCAGCTTGCCTGAAGGCAATTTAAGATAGCCATCAGTATCCCCTAAGAGGTGCAGTACTTCCATTTGTTCGTTCACTACAACCACAAGAGAAATATACTCTTCGCTCAAGGTTTCCAGTAAACGTTCCAGAAAGGGCGTGTCTCCCACCTGAAGATCTCTTTGTGCGCGGCTGTAGCGCAAAGACATGTCTCGGTATCTTGTGTCAGTAGGCTGCTGGTTTTCAGCCCTGCTGTATCCTTTTTTAACTCTTCCTGAACTCACATAAATCTTTAGTTTATGATTCAGAGTCTTGAAATAATCTTCCATGTCTCCAGTGGTTTCGCTGGATCCAAGAAATAGTATGCCATCAGGGTTGAGGGAAAAGTTAAAGAATTCCAGTACTTTTTTCTGCAGTACCGGCTGCAGGTAAATAAGCAGGTTTCTGCATGAGATAAAATCGATATTTGTGAAAGGAGGATCCTTAATCAGGTTATGTTGAGCAAAGACTACCATCTCTCTGATGTTTCTGGTGATCTGATATTTGTCATCTTTTTTGTAGAAATATTTATGCAGGAGATCCTGAGGTATATCAGCAATAATGCTTTCAGGATAGAGCCCTGTGGCTGCGTACTGAACAGCGTCACGGTCAATGTCTGTGGCAAAAATCTTCAGGTCGCGCATATTCTCTGTTTCTATCATGTGCTCCCTTGCTAAGATGGCCAGTGTGTAAGCCTCTTCTCCTGTGGAACAGCCCGTCACCCAGAAACGCATCTGACGATTTTTCGATCTGTTCAATACTTCCGGAAGATATTCTTGTCTCAGGGCTTCAAAGGCTTCTCTGTCCCGAAAAAAGCGGGTGACTCCGATTAAAAGCTCCTTGAACAGGGTTGAAACCTCTGCCGGATAGTTTTGCATGAAGGCAACATAATCACGTATTTCTTCAATTCGATTAACAGACATACGCCGTTCAATGCGTCTGTTCATGGTAGTTGGTTTGTAATAGGTAAAATCAACCTTGAATTTTTCACGCAACAGGGAGAAAATTTTTGTCAAAGCATCTTCATTGCTGACTACTTTTTCGGTAGTTTTTGTCTTGAGCACATAAGGATGTCTGGCATAGGATACAAGTCTTTCAGCCATTTCCTCAGGAGGAAGAACGAAATCCACCAGTCCAGTTGAAATTGCAGCTATGGGCATGCTGTCAAATTTGGCGGATTTTTCGCTTTGAACCATGGTCATTCCCCCTGATTCTTTGATGGCCCGAACTCCGCGCATACCATCACTGCCTGATCCCGAGAGGATCACGGCCACAGCCTTTTCTCCCTGATCATCCGCAAGAGAACGCAGGAATATATCAATGGGCAGTTTGAGAACACCTTTCAGTGGTTCCTGATCACTTAAAAGAAGTTTGCCATGGAAAATGGTCATGTTTTTTTTGGGTGGAATCAGGTAGATATTATTCTGCAGGACCTCCATTCCATCTTCAGCCCGATTAATATTCATGCTGGTTTTTTTAGAGAGGATTTCTTTCATCAGACTTTTGTAGTCAGGAGACAGGTGCTGGATAACTATAAAAGCCAGTCCGCTGTCAGAAGGCATGCCCGAAAAAAAGGATTCGATAGCCTCCAGCCCTCCAGCTGAAGCCCCTACGGAAACATACAATACAGGAGTCTGCGATGATGTCTCGGGATTTTTATCAGCAGTATCCTCGGGCATGCTTGATGGTTTGGAAGGCATAGTTTGTTCTCCTTAACTTTTTAAATTAGCTCTAATCATCGACTAAATGGCACTGGTCCAAAGAATTGACATAAATTGATAAACTGTATCTATTCACCATAACCGGAACCTGCCTGGGGCTAAGGTTTCTAAGAGAATTTATCAGCCACCCGCTGCGCTCGACGTAAAGGCAGACGGGAAAGACAGACTGAATATTTTTCTCCTGGCGACTTGCCAGGAGAAAAGGATGCCATCGCCTTGCGGCGAGGCAGAGTTTTGCACCCCAGGTGCTGACAGCTTTTGCGCGGGCAGGTCGCCCGCGCAAAAATATCCTGTGTCTGTCTTTACAGTCTGGCTTATTGTCTGTGGCTAATAATTTTTTATCAGGTAAGGCTGAGGTTAACCAAAAAATATGGTGAACAGTTACCATAAACTTAAGTAATGTAATGACTATTTATTCTTTTCAAGATATTTCTTTAAGTATTCTACAATAGAGTGATGCTGTTTTTCAAGTCTGGGTATTATGTTTTTTATCTCCTGCAAGTCATCTTTCATGCTCAGCTTTTCTATTTCTTCTGCCGCATTTCTGAGTCCGGAAGCGGAAACATTGGCTGATAGTCCCTTGATGGTGTGAGCCATTTTTTTGATTTGGCTTGAATCTTCCGTTTCAATTCCCTGTTTAAGACGGTTTACCCTGTCGGGAATCTCAATTATGAACTGGCCCAGGATCTCCTGGATGAGCTCATGGTCATTTCCAAGCCTGTTCATCAGATCATTTTCACTGAAAATATTCCCTTGCTCATCAACAGGGGCTGATTCTGTTTCGGGAGAACCATTAATCTGGCTGGAATTATTATCTAACTGTTCATTTTTCAGCCATTTAGAAATTTTTTCCGACAGGATTGCTGGTTGAATCGGTTTGACTAAGTAGTCATCCATGCCTGCATCAATACATTTTTCACGGTCTCCTTTCATGGCCAGGGCAGTCATGGCTATGACGGGCATGCGTGATTTCTGGGATTCCTGTTCATTTTCTCTGATGCGCCTTGTAGTTTCAAAGCCGTCAAGTACAGGCATCTGGCAATCCATGAGCACGAGGTGATAATTATTTCTGTCAAGCATCTCCAGGGCTTCAAGTCCGTTATTTGCTGAATCAATATTCTGGTAGCCAAGCTTTTTCAGAATAGCCCTGGCCACCATCTGATTGGTGACATTATCTTCAACCAGCAAAATGGATTTTTCTGATATTTCTGTTATGGAGTTGTTGTCTGTTAAAGCTTCCAGGTCACTTTTGAAGCCCGGCGCTACAAGTTTTTCCTGATTGCATTTTTCAAAAACTGCAGTGAACCAGAAAGTTGAGCCTTTGCCCTCCACACTGTCTGCTCCGATGTCACCGTTCATCAGCCCGACCAGTCTTTTGCATATAACGAGTCCAAGTCCAGTTCCACCGTATTTTCGAGTAATTGATGAATCTAACTGGTAAAAGGGGCGGAACAGTTTTTTAATTTTGTCCCTGGGCATTCCAATGCCATTATCCTGGACTGTAAAACGCAGGGAAATCAGATCAGGTGGTTGTTCATGTTCTTCTTTTTCATGCTGCACATTCAGGTTGATTTCCCCGTTTTCTGTGAATTTGATGGAATTGCCCATGAGATTGATCAATATCTGCTGCAGACGGATCCAGTCTCCGCGAATGCAATTGCTCATACCGGGATCAACATTCCAGGAAATTTTCAGTCCTTTATTTTCGGCCTGGGCCTTGAGTATCCTGATGGTATCTTCAATTATGCTTTGAATCTCGAAATTTTTATTTTCCAGTTCAAGCTTGCCGGATTCAATTCTGGAAATGTCAAGTATATCATTGATCAGGCTGAGGAGAGTCCGTCCGCTGGAACTGATGGTTGCAGCGAATTCTTTTTGTTCATGGGTCAGGCTGGTGTTCATGAGCAGATTGGTCATGCCTATGATACCGTTCATGGGGGTTCGAATTTCGTGACTCATGTTAGCCAGGAATGCTGATTTGGCCTTGTTTGCCTGCTCAGCCTTCTGCAAAGCCCTGCTCAAGTCCTGTTCTCCTTTCCAGCGGGCTACAGACATTGCAAAAAGATGAGCCATTGCCCCCAGGGCTTTTAGATCTTCTGTGGTATAATCACGATCAGCGTTGGCCACAGAAATCTGTCCGTAAAGCTGACCTTCATAGACAGCGGGTATTGAAAGGAATCTATCAATGGGGACATGGCCTTCCGGGATTCCCTCGGATGCTGAATGAGCTTTGGGATCATTGGTGAAAAAAGGTTCCAGGGTATTGAGGCAATGCCCCCAGAGACCGGAATATCGACCTTCAGAAGGTGAAAAGCAGACTTTGCTGTCCTTGACCTGGCACTTGTCCTTATCCATCATGGCTGAAAAGGTATGGATGACGTTATCTCCTGTATTGGGGTCAATGGAAGATACATAACCGAAACTGCTTCTGGTCAGGGACTGGGCATGTTTCTGGACTTCGTCTGCAATCTCGGACATGGTTTTGTCAGGCTGGGTCAGCTCTCTGGCAATGGCGGCAAGGCTCCGGTTGATTGCAGCTTCACGCATAATATTCTCATTCGCAGCCTTACGTTCTGAAATATCTCTGGCCAAAGCTATAATCAGTTTTTGACCGTTCTGTTCAAATCCGCGCAAACGTATCTCCACAGGGAACTCCTGACTGTCAGACCTTCTGTGAATTGTTTCGATGGTTTCCTGGGTTTGGTCCCTGATAATGCGGTCAAATATTTCGGTGAGATCTGATTTTTTCATGCCGGTTTTGATGTGATGGGCCTCCATGCTCAGCAGTTCTTCTTTGGTGTATCCAAGAGATTTACATGCTTCCTGGTTGACATCAACAAAACGCATGGTGTTAAGATCTATAATAAAAAAACTGTCTGAACTGCTGTCTAAGGCCAGCTTGAAACGTTTGAGATTTTTTGAGGCTATTGCCTGTTCAGTAATGTTTATGACAGCCATTCTTATATGCGCTGGATCATCCTGTTTTTCCCATACAGTGGCGATTATCCGGACCCAGACCTCATCCCTGGAGCTTGTTTTAAGGCGAAGATCAAATTGCTGGGGTTGACCTGATTTATATAGATCTTTAATTTTTTTGAAGTTTATCCCGTGGTCACTTTCAAGAACATATGATGCCCAGGGTCTTTTCAAAAGTTTTTGCCGGGGTTCCTTGAGAAGTTCAGCGAGGGCCAGATTGGATTCAATTATCAGACCTTTATTGTCCAGAGTGCAGTATCCCACCGGAGCACGGTCATAAAGATCAAAATATCTGGTTTTGACAATTTCAAGTTCCTGCTGAGATGCGCGCAGTTCTTCATTCTGCATTTCCAGTTCAATCTGATGAACCCGCAGGTCATGAACCAGTTCTTTTATTTCCTGCTTTGAAAGATTATCAACCTCGGAAAGGTCGTGCTCCAAATGTTCTTCAGCCTTGTCCCTTAGAGATTTGTTTCTGTCCTGTTGGTTATTGCTCATTTTTGCTACCTGCTTGATTTATGTCTTAACAGTCTGTCTAATAATGACTTTTTTAACACGCTGTTAGAGAATATAAGAAAAAAATCCTCAGTTTATATTATGTGTTAATAAAATCAGGTTAAGTCTCTCAGTTTATGTTTAAGAAGGGCATGTACAGATGCCAGGAAGGCAATGCTGATCAAAATTGTCAGGGTAATTTTCAGGGAAAATCCCGCGATGGCCACACCAAGGGCTGTTCCTGCTGCGGGGGGATGCTCTGTATCAGTAACAACCATGATAAATATTGATATGCCTACTGCCATGGCCAGCAAAAGAGAATTGGAAAAATGGTAGGGTAAAAATTGTTCCAACGGAATGTATGATGCTCCAAATCCGCAGAACATACCCACAAGATGTCCTCCCACAAGGTTTCTTGGCTGGGCTGTAATGTAACCCGGCATGGCAAAAACAATAAAGGTCGTTGCACCTATGGAAGCTATGATTACGGGTTTCTCCTGGATGCTTACGAGCAGAAGCAGAACAAATATTGTCAATGTAGCGGCAATGCTTTGTAAAACATAATGCCTCCAGTACAT
>JBHEPK010000029.1:0-3683 GCA_046260325.1 Desulfonatronovibrio sp. | reverse complement strand
GTTGCCTGATACAGGAACATTCTGTACAACCCTTTTAAATTAACTATGACCAGCTTTGATATTTCAATAAACGGTAACAGTATTCATGGAATTATCAGCTTATGCTCAAGTCTATCCGATCTAAACTCCTGACAATAGTCGCCTTGATTTTATTGCTTACTGCAGTTGTAATTATTTACTTTACGCACAGAGATGTTGGACGTGAAGTAATGCGCATTGAGCAGAACAACGCAGAGAATATTCTGGATTCTGCCTTTTTAAATATCCAGGGAGTTTACAGAGGCCTCATATCTGACAGGGTTGCAAGTATTGAGATGGCCAAAGAACGTCTCAAAAGAGAGTCAGACTTTGTAAGCTCCATGCTTGGTCTTTATATCAGTGATAAGGGGCTGGTTGAGGATAGAGATACGGAACAATTGCAGGAAAAATTTATTAACTGGCTGTGGAAGCTCGATTCAGGGTCTACCAGTTTCTTTGTGGCAGATAAGACTCATAATGTTATTTTTGATACTGAAATGTCTCTTGCTGGAAAAAAACTGTCGGATATTTCTGATATTAAGGGCGTTGCTTTAACAGAGGCTGTCAATTCCGCAGAGTATGGTTCTGCTCTTTTTGTAGTTTTTTCTCCTGCAGGTGATCAGGAGGCAAATGATCAGAGATTGGGTTATCTTGTGTTTTATCCGGAATGGGACTGGGTTTTAGGGGCATCTGTTGATATTTCATACATTGAAGCCGTAGAAGAAAAGCGCCTTGAAGAGCTTGTGAGCGGCCTGGAAGGGCAGTTTGGCCAGATGCGTATCGCCGAGACAGGTTTTCTTTTTATGTTTGATGATAAAGACAACATTGTGGTTTCTCCTGAAACCATCTCTGATACTGAGGTTCTTTCTGCATATTTTTCTGATCTTTCGGAAAGTGCCTTAAAAAATGAATCCGCTACCATAGTTTTAGATGGTCAGAATATCATTGCGTATACCCGTTACTTCAGGCCGTTGAACTGGTATCTGAGTGCTCTTATTCCAGAGGCAGAGCTGGATAAGCCTGCCCGGAATCTTGTTCAAAGTCAGTCCCTGATAATTGGAGGTATTTTTTTCCTGGGAGTATTGGCAGCGATTTTCTTTGTACGTCACATATCAGGCCCTCTTGGAGTCCTGACTAACCAGGCAAGAAAGCTGGCTTCCACCGAAGATCCTACCAGTGATGATTTTGATGTTAATCCATTAAAAAAGCTCACCGTCAGGTATCATGATGAAGTTGGCGCCCTGGCTGGTTCTTTTATATTTATGCGTCAAGAACTTCGTAAGAATGTATTAAAGCTTCTTGATACAACTGCAGCTAAGGAGAGGTATGAAAGCGAATTGAATCTGGCGAGAGAAATCCAGATGAGCATGCTGCCTCAAAAACTGCCTTCCTTTACCGGAGATGTGGGAGTTGATCTTTTTGCATACTTAGAGCCTGCGAGAGAAGTTGGGGGAGATCTTTATGATTATTTCATGCTGGATGAAGATCACCTCTGTTTTACTGTGGGTGACGTCTCAGATAAAGGCATGCCTGCGTCTTTGTATATGGCCATTGCCAGGACTCTGGTTCAGAGTCATTCAGCAAAGGAAACTTCCCCAGCCACAATTATGACCAGGGTAAACAACGGTTTGAGCAAAGATAATCCTAAAAGTATGTTTGTCACAATGATCATCGGGATACTCAATATAAGGACGGGCAAGCTCAGATATGCCAATGCCGGGCATAACCTTCCCATAGTCATGAGAAAAAATGGTGAAAGTTCTTTTGTAAAGGGTATCAGTGGTCCTGTTGCCGGCGCCGTGGAAGGTATAGATTATAAAGAATTAAGTATTGATCTAAAGCCTGGGGATGGGCTGTTCCTGTATACTGACGGAATTACAGAAGCCATGAATAAGAGCCAGGAACTTTTTTCTGATGAAAGGCTTCTGGAACATGCAAAAATGGATAAAGACAGTAATTCCCGGGATTTTGTCAGAGATATTGGAGATTCTGTCTTTAAATTTTCTGACGGAGCACCCCAGTCTGACGATATAACAATGCTTATGCTCAGGTATCAAGGGTAGCAGTTCTTTTTCAGGAATATTTCAGTTGCTTGCGAGTCTTCGAGCGCGGCAATCTCTCTCGCGTTGAGGTAATTTAAAGTTACTTGTCGGTTCGGTCCTGGACACGCCCGGGTGGGACGCTTAGGAAAAACTGTCAGTTGCAATAGTTGACAGTGTCTGAACATCATGTCTATATCCGCAATTTTTCAACGCATTGAGAAATGGGATTTTTTATGACTTATCATCTACTTATAGAATCAGAAGACAGAATGGGCCTTGTCTACTCCATCAGTGGAGTTCTGTATGATTTTGGTTTGAATATTGAGCAAAACAATGAATTTGTTGATAAGGAACATAAAAGGTTTTTCATGCGCACGGAATTTTCAGGTTCCATTGATGAAGACCTGCTGCTGCGTTCCATACAGGAAAAGCTGCCTGACATAAATATCAGACTTTCAACGAGAAGGCGCAAAAAAGTAGTTATTATGGTTACTAAGGAGGCGCATTGTCTTGGAGATCTTCTGATCCGTTCGCGCTACGGGGAGCTGGATATGGAGGTTGCTGCTGTTGTGAGCAACCATGACAGCCTGCGTCATCTCGTAGAGAGTTTTGATATACCATATCATCATGTGCCCCATGAGGGCCTTTCCCGTGAAGACCACGAGCACAGGGTTATAGAAGTTATCAACAGTTATGATCCTGAATATCTGGTTCTGGCCAAATATATGCGCATTTTAAGTCCTGGTTTTGTAAAGGAATTTTCCAACCGGATTGTTAATATTCATCATTCGTTTCTACCTGCGTTTATTGGTGCGTCTCCCTACAAGCAGGCATATGACCGCGGGGTGAAAATTATTGGAGCCACTGCTCATTTTGTGAATGATGAACTGGATGATGGCCCCATAATCACACAAAGCGTTATTCCGGTTAATCATACTTATAATGCAGCTGATATGGCTCAGGCGGGGAGAGATGTGGAAAAACAGGTGCTGGCCAGGGCCTTGGGGCTGGTTTTTGATGACAGGGTGTTTATTTTCGGCAGGAAGACAATTATTTTTGAGTAAATAATTATTCTTGCTCACACTCACCCATGGATCCCATGGCACAGGTTTTTCCGTTATTCCAGACGGTCCAGCTCAGATTTGCTTCACTGAGGTTGATCATTCCCAGGTTGGCTGCGCTTAAATCAGCTCCGCTTAAGTTTGCAGCTCTCAAGTCTGCCTTGTAAAGGTTGGCAACTCTGAGGTTAGCCCCGTAAAGGTTTGCGCCATCTATTTTGGCGTTACTCAGGTTGGCCCCCTTAAGGATTGCTCCACGCATGTCTGCACCGGTTAGAATGGCTCTGCTCAGAGTGGCATTTGTCAAATTTGCTCCATGGAGGATTGCTTCCTCAAAATTAGTTCCTTTGAGCATGGCATTGTTTAAATCAGCCTTGCGCAGATCAGCCCCCCTCAGATCACATTCAACACATTCCTTTGTTTCAAGAAGTTTTTCCAGCTGAGCCGGATTAAAGGCTGCGCTGGGAAGGTAGAAGGTAAAGCTGCATATAACTGAAACGACTACGGGCAGGATAATTTTTGACATTGTGTTCCTTATAGATTTTTTCATAAGATGATTATATCT
>JBHEPK010000289.1:0-1665 GCA_046260325.1 Desulfonatronovibrio sp. | reverse complement strand
CGTCTAATGTGAACCTGTTGATTTCTTCAAGATGCTGGATACGTTTTTCCAGATCAGTTATCTGCTTATCTTTATGGTTATGAGGATTATTATTCATATATCAGTCCTGGTGGAAGAGAAGCTGGTAAATATTGTCCACTTGGGACTGCATCAATCGGGCAGTCTGATTCAGGGTATTGGTTTCAAGATGAACTTTTTTCCAGCTGTCCACCTCCATTTCCGGGATGGTGCTTTCTCCGCCAGAGCCTATAAAGCAGCCATTGGCCAGAATGTTTGCAGTATGAACCATGGTGGCCTCCAAAGGGAAAGATGAATTTGAAGCTTTGCACCCAAGGTTGCATGGTCGTGAACAAAAAAATCTTTTTCTGCCCTGGTGAGGCTGAATTTATTTTTATTGGCCCATAATAAGGAATTGAGGTATTCCCGGGGATAATAATTAAGCATAATCAGCTTGCCGAGATCATGGAGCAGGCCGCAGATGAAAAAGCTTTCTGTGTTGGGAAGTTTACGGTAGCCGGCTAAGGTTTTGGCTCCTATGGCGCAGGAAATGCTGTGTTTCCAGAAAGATTCCATGTCCATTACTTCCGGAGAAATGTTTTTGAATCTGGAAAGGGTGCTCAGCCCCAGGGCCAGAGAACTAAGTTGCCTGGTTCCGATAATTGTTACAGCTCTGCTGATGGTATCGATTTTGGAAGGAAAGCCATAGAAAGCGCTGTTTACCAGCCTTAAAAGCTTGGCTGCCAAAGCCTGATCTTTACTGATGATGTCCGCAATATGTTTGGCAGATGTTCTGGGGTCTTTGATGGCTTCTCTAATGAGGAAAAAAATTCTGGGTACAGATATGAGTTCAGCATCATCTTTAAGCTTTGATTCAGTATTTATCAGGTCTTTCTTATTCGGGACCATTATCGGTTGCTCATCAGTTGAAAAGCCAAAATTCTTTTGACCCTTATTGAGCTTCTGACAGACGGAGTTAATAAATATTTCCAGCAGATTTTTATTTATTGTAATGGTTTTATTGGACCAGTAAATTCTATTATATACAATCTCCTGAGCCTGGTTGATGGTTTCCATGTCAAACTGTTCATCGCCATTAGAGTCTTTAAGATCATCATTTTTAATGTCCGCCTGATTAATTCCCCAGATTTTCAAAATGCGCAGGTGTTTGGACTCAATGGCAAGATCCTTGCCCAAGAGAAATCGGCCATGATGGTCCCGGATGTCATCATCCAGGACCATGCCGGGTTTTATGTTGTCTATGTGAATAACGCCCATAATTAGTTGTCAGTTTTCCTGATTAAATGTGCAGATATTTTTCAAATTCTTTCTGGGTTACATGGGTGCGATGATCTTCCCATTCCTTTGTTTTAAGCTGCATAAGATTATTGTAGAGTTTCTCCCCGAGCATGTCTTTGAGGAAAGTGCTTCTCTCTGCTTCAACCAGTGCCTCAAACATTGATTTGGGTAAAAATCTGTCATCCCATATCTTTTTTTCCAGTGACTGGAAATATGCTTTTCCGGCATCAGGGTCGCTACAATCAAGGTTTTCCCGGATACCTTGAAGCCCCATTTTAATGAAAGCAGCCATTTGCAGGTAAATATTGCCTGCCGGGTCTGGACTTCTCAGTTCAAGCCTGGTCCCTGCAGGGCTGGTGGCGTAGGGAA
>JBHEPK010000288.1:0-1668 GCA_046260325.1 Desulfonatronovibrio sp. | reverse complement strand
GCCTCCGGCTATGCCCCTTGTGTAGTCCAAGGCATGCTTTTTTCAGGACTATCTTTACTTTCTGGCCCGGAGCATGACCAATTCATAACCCCGGGCTTACTTTTATCTGTGGATGTTTTCAATCCACCTGATGGCTTCGGTATCGCTTACTTTGCCCAGATATCTTTGGGTTGTGGATATGTTAGCATGCCTCAGAATTACTTTGCTGACAATTTCAAGGGGTGCACCTGCCCGGGAAGCAAAGGTGGCTGCATGTCGTCTGAGATCATGAGGGTTCAGGTCGATACCAATAATCAGTCCAGCTTTCTTAACAGCTGCCCTGGCTCCTGAGTAGCCAATAGGAAAAACAGATTGATCTGGCTCCAAGTTCATGGTTCGGATGTACTCTCTGAGCCGTTCAGAGACCTTTTTGGGGATGTAAACCACTTCATATTCACGCCCGCTTTTGGGCTTGGAAATATGTAACTTCCTGTCGTCAACGTCCTTGGCTCTTAGATTCAGCACTTCGCCAATTCTCATTCCACCCCGGGCCATTAACTCAAGTATCAGTCTATTCCTTACGTTGTTTGTTCTAAAAATGATTTCATCCACAACGTCTTTTTCCAGGATGTTCCACTGACGTCCAGTTGGCTGGCGAAACATTTTTCTGAGAGCTTTTGTGTTACAGGGATTGTTGAGAGTCTCGTCAATATTTGTAGCAATAAAATTAAAAAAAGACTTAAGGAGTGTGTATTTAAGTCGTTTGGTGGACTGTTTCTGGCCATCAGTATTCTGAACCAGGAAAGAAACTATGCCCTCTGATGCAATCTCCTTAATATCCTGTTCCCCGAAATGCTCCTTGAATTTGTTAAGAAAGAGAAGGTAATTTTTGATAGTTTTTTTTTCCAGCGTTAACTTTTTGAAAACTCATAAACACATCAATTGCCTGGGCCACATTTTTCATGATAAGTCTCCTTGGATTAAGATGGTTAAGGGTAAAAAAAACGTAAGGCATACCACTCTCATTGACACAGAGGAAATTTTTTGGACCAGAACAATAACATAGCTACCTGTGAGAAAACTGCTCAGGCCAGGATTGTGCCCCGTGCAGGATGCGCAGGATAAGGACTGTATCATTCTGGACAGTTACACAACTATGAAAGGAGTATGTCCAACAACCAGTTCTCTGGTTCCCTCAACCCTTCCTGAACGACCACTTTCTGGAAAACTGGCCAGTCTTGCAGTTTGTTCCATGATCCGTTCGTCCACAGCAATTGCAGCCATCGGGTTATCCTGCTCAATATAATCAAATATCCTGGTTCGGTCTTCAACGGCGAACAAAGACCATTCAATTATCACAGCAAATGATCCTTTTATTTTTGACGTCAAAATGAGCTTCAACTTCGTCATGTGTCATGGGGGGGCGTGAATCTTCCATGGCTTCCATGACTTTAGATCTGAACCAAACGTCATGGGCAGCCGGGTCAGCGGTTAGGCCGACAGGCAAACCTCCTTCATGGGCAACACGGGTCAGTAAAATGCGCACTGCATCGGAAACTGATAACCCCATATTTTCCAATACAGCAGCGGCACGTTCTTTGGTTTCTGGGTCAATCCTGGCTTGCACCAGAGAATTTGCTGGCATGATTAATCTCCTTGGAAAAGAATTCTGTCTGACTGTAATGCAAG
>JBHEPK010000287.1:0-1672 GCA_046260325.1 Desulfonatronovibrio sp. | reverse complement strand
GGTCTGAATGCGGCAATTGATAGCCTGCCTCTGCGCGCGGAATTTTTGATCTTGGCCGCTTCCTATCATGGGCAGTCTTCTTTTGCGGCCAGTATATGTATATACAAATTTGTGCTTGTTGGCGAAGGCTTTGGTGTCATCCATGTATTTCTTTACTTGAGGGTACTCATTAAAAAACTTGTCCAGATACTCTTGGGCCTCTTCCTGGGATACTGATACCCGGGATTCAGACCAGAGCTGTTTGCTAAGTTTTTTAGCTCCCATGGAATAGACAGTGCCAAAGTTAATTTTTTTGCCCAGCTGACGAAGCTTATGCTGCTCAGAAGTCTTATCCTCTTTGCCTGCTTTTATGTCTTCATAAGAATACTCTGATATTTTCGAAGCTGTCAGGCTGTGAATATCCATGCCCTGATTAAAAGCTTCGATCAAAAACTCATCCTGGCTATAGGCGCATAGAACCCTCATCTCCGCATTGGCAATATCTAAGTCGTAAAATTCCAAGTCTTCAGAGTCAGGGAGAAACAGGGCTTTGATATTCAAATCCATTTCCTTAAGATATGCCGGAGCGTTTTGCAGACCATTGTCGGAGCTTAGCCTGTGAGTGACAGTGCCATGCTGGTTTAAAGAAAAATGGACTTTCCCGTCATATTCGCTGTATTTCAACCAATTTCTGATATACGTATTACGTACTTTTTCAATCTTTCGGTGAGCGACCAGGTCCTTAAGTAGTTCATCCTGATATTCATCAAACAGTACGTTCATGGCATCTTCACCTGTACTTGGGCTGTCAGTCTCTGTAAAAATTGTCGGCACATATTTTTTCTCTTCGAAAAGTACCTTTTTGAGACCCGGTGCACTGGAACTTAGGTTAATCTTTCTGCCTATGCTGGAAAATATCTTCTCCTGGAGCTCAGGCAGTTTTTCGTCAATACGGCAGAGGTATTGCTCGGCCCTCTCCCTGTCCAACCGAATACCTTTGTACTCCATTTCAGCAATCTTAGGAGTTAAAGGCATTGTCATGCGCTCCATAGCCCACATGAGGTTTTCTGTGACCCCCAGCTTGTCTATATGCTGTGCATCTTGCTGCATTTTCTTATACTGCTTAATAAAGATCTTTCTGGTCACTAAGGCGTCCATTGCAGCATAAGGTAGAAGTACTTCTTTGGGGAGGTCTCCATAGTTAACTTTTCTGGCTTTCTGGTTTGGTATATCTAGGATTTCCGGTGGGAGCTTCCTGATAATTTTGAATAGTTTCTTCAAATAAGTCTTAGCCACAACCTTTTTTCTACCTTGCTGAACAGTTTTTATTTTTTCCAGTCCGTTGGTGTCGGGTAACATGAGATGGCCTTCTTTAACCCAACCTGTTAAAAGCTCTTTTCTCTCCTGTTCTGAGATTTCCTGCCATGTGGTAAAATATTCTTGCAGTGCTTCGTTAATTTTCTGTTCGGCTTCTTGGTCCAGCTCTTTTTGGATACTTTGCAGAGCGTCTTCCAGAGATGCATCATATCCCCCAAGCTCCGGGAGGTAATCTTTGGTCAATTTTTTCAGGCCGTATTCTCCTTTCTTGTCTTCTTCCAGAATGTGCTCAGCGAGGATTACATCAAAATTAAAGAAAGGAATATCCAGCCCATACCTGAAGTTAAGCCATTTGTAGTCAAACTTGGAGTTGGCG
>JBHEPK010000286.1:0-1683 GCA_046260325.1 Desulfonatronovibrio sp. | reverse complement strand
GTCCCGGCCAGTATGCCGATCGTTGGGAGTCACATATGCCAAGTTACTGTGGCGGTGCTCTTGATTGTACCAACTAACAAAATCCTCAACCCAGTTTCTTGCATCAGTCAAGTTTTCAAAAGGCTTTTGAGGATACCAGGGACGATATTTCAGAGTCTTGAACAATGCTTCTGAATAGGCATTGTCATTGCTTACACTCGGCCTTGAAAATGATGGCATGACTCCAAGTTGCTGCAGCGTGGCCAGCATGGTTGCTCCCTTCATGGGAGATCCGTTATCCGAATGTAGGACCAACTGGTCTTTGCTTATATTTTCCAAGTGGCATCCCTCTGAGATCAAGGCACTGGCGAAGTTGGAATCTTCCCGAGTATGTATCTGCCAGGTGATAATTTTTCTGCTGTAAAGATCCATGATCATGTAGAGATAGAAAAATTCACCTTTAACAGGACTGGGAAGATAGGTAATATCCCATGTCCAAACCTGATTCGGAGCTGTCGCTGTCAGCTCTTCAGGCTTGTTGTTCTTCTTGGCTTTTGAGGGCTGCCTGTGGGTGTTTTGTCCTTCTTCCCGAAGTATACGATAGATAGTTGCCTCTGACGCCAGATATGTTTCCTTATCGGCAAGATCAGCAACAATCTGGTGCGGACTCAAGCTTCTGTACTCCTGGCTGTTGGTGACTTTGACTATTTCCTGACGTTCCATTTTGCTTAGCTTGTTGCTTGGTTTTCGACTTGATTTTTTACGTTTATCTACTAATTCTTCAGAGCTTTGCCACCTTTGAATGGTCCTGGGAGTTAATCCAATTATATCACAGGCTTTTTTTAGCCTGGCTCCCGACTGGCAAGCTTCTTCTATAAGTGTAAGGATGCGCTTTTTTTCCTGGGACTGGATTAATCGTCCTCTTTGTCCCCCCAGATCGCATCCACTTTTTTTTTAAGCACTAAGAGGGCGGTGGTTTCAGCCAAGGCTTTATCCTTACGGTTAATCTCTTTTTTAAGGCCTTTAAGTTCTTTTTTTAACTGACGAATGTTAACATCATTGTCTTTAGTCTGTTCCTGGGAAAATTCATTT
Source organism: Desulfonatronovibrio sp. (assembly GCA_046260325.1). GTDB lineage: Bacteria > Desulfobacterota > Desulfovibrionia > Desulfovibrionales > Desulfonatronovibrionaceae > Desulfonatronovibrio. Next base: position 612 of record JBHEPK010000286.1, on the reverse strand, counting down.
TTCCACTGATCCAGGTGGTGAGTATGTAGCCCTTTTTTTCTGCACCAAGCTCCCAGTTCCTGTTCGGGCAGTTTGGCTGCATCAATCAAGGCCTCTATTTTTTCTTTGGAAGACCAGTCCTGAGGGCGTTTTTCTTGCTTAGTCATAATAGTATCTCCAGTATCTTTAGCTTGCTTGAGCCAGTAATGCATAGTAGTGGCAGGCACTCCCATATCTCTGGCAATTCGTGCTTTAGAAACAGAACCTGTGAATACCATTTTGACTACCTTTTCCTTAAATTGCAAAGAGTAAGACATTTAAATAACTCCTGCCCCTTGTGATATTGAAAAACAGGATGAAAGATTTTTTTGGCTTCAAGAGGAGGCCCCCGGGGGCCTCCTCTTGACCCTCACTCAAAATTCATCCAAGGCGACATCTATCCTGACACATGGGGCCATCATGCAGCCGAAGGTGTTGGTGTGCGAGCCACCGCTCGTTTATTAAATCTGGACAAAGATACCGTCAACCGAGTGATCTTGAGGGCAGGCGAGCATTGTGCCCAGGTTCTATCTAATCTTTTGACATCCTTGCATCTGACAGAGGCCCAACTTGACGAGCTATGGACCTTTGTAA
>JBHEPK010000285.1:438-1724 GCA_046260325.1 Desulfonatronovibrio sp. | reverse complement strand
TCAGTCTCAATAAAGGAGCGAAAATGTTTAAAAAAATGTCTTTAACCGGAACTGCACTCATCTGGATGATTTGCCTTGTTTTGGCTACCTTTCCAGCCCATGCCCGGGATTCTGTAAAAATTACTGACAGCATGAACAGGGAGCTGACAATACCTCACCAGATCGACAGGGTCATCTGTTCCAACTCCGGATGCCTGAGGCTTCTCACCTATCTCCAGGCACATGATCGGATCGTGGCTGTGGACAGCATTGAGGTCAAAGGCTCGCCCATTGATGCCAGACCATATGCCATCGCCAACCCCCAGTTCAAGGACTATCCAATTTTCGGCGAATTTCGCGGCCATGACAGCCCCGAGCTCATCGCCGGTCTTGATCCTCAGCCTCAGGTTATGTTCAAGACTTACGCGGCCCGTTCCGGTGGTGTTGATACGCTGCAGGATAAAATCAACATTCCGGTCATCGGTCTTGGTTACGGCAATCTTACCCATGGCCGGGAAGAACTGAATCAAAGTCTGCACCTCGTGGGAAAAGCTCTGGGTGTTGAGGATAGAGCCCAAGAAGTTATTTCCTATTTCAATGACCTACAGAAGGATCTGGAAAAAAGAGTTGCAGACATACCCGAAGACCAGCGCCCTTCCTGTTATATTGGAGGTCTTGGGCAACGAGGCCCTCATGGATTCCAGTCAACAGAACCTTCCTACGCCCCTTTTGAGTTTCTTGGCGCAAAGAATGTTGCCGGAGTACTTTCAACCCCTGAAAAAAGAGTCTCCCATGCAAATGTAGCAAAAGAAAAGATTTTGATCTGGGATCCTGAAATAATCTTTGTTGACATTTCCACCATGCGTTTAGATCAGGCAGGCAACGCCCTGGATCAGCTGAAGAATGACCCGGCTTACCAGAGTCTTGGTGCTGTCCAGAGCGGAAAAGTTTACGGCGTGTTTCCTTATAATTCTTATACTCAAAATTTTGAATCCATTTTTGCCAACTCCTATTTCATGGGCAAGATTCTCTACCCTGAACAGTTCGCAGATATCGACCCCATGCAAAAGGCAGAAGAAATTTCAACCTTTTTAAATGGCGGCCCTGCCTTTGAAGAACTAAATAATCAGCTTGACGGTCTGGGATTCAGCAGAATCAGCCTCGATTGAGATAAACAATGTTCAATCCGGCTTTAGCGTAAAGGAAAAAAATATCTCACATCCGGCCTGAAGCAGGCTTTGAGACACAGAGAAAAAGACGAGGAAGAGAAAGAAAACGTTCATACCCACTAAGAGTGTCCAGTAAAT
>JBHEPK010000285.1:0-428 GCA_046260325.1 Desulfonatronovibrio sp. | reverse complement strand
CATTTTGTTTCCCAAGCTTGGATTTCTTCTTCAGGCAAAGGCTCAAAAAAAATCTTCAATAACTCTACCAGCTAATCGTCCGGACTGGCGTTGTTTTTTTTGAACTTTATCTGAAGGCAAATTTGTCGAAAGAGCGTAGGGTTTACCAGCTTTTGCCAGGTAATGATTTCATGTCTTTTTGTCTTTTCTGACGGTGAAAACTTGTTAAGCCAGAAAAAAAAAGTTATCAAAACAGAAAACAGGCACCTCGTTAATCTGATTGGAAATAATAAGTATCAGGAGATAAACATGAAAAAACTGGTTTTACTCAGACATGGTGAAAGCGCGTGGAACAAGGAAAACAGATTTACCGGCTGGACTGATGTTGACCTGACTGAGGATGGCGTGAAGCAGGCTGAAAAAGCAGGCCGGATGCTCAAGGATAAGAA
>JBHEPK010000284.1:0-1736 GCA_046260325.1 Desulfonatronovibrio sp. | reverse complement strand
CCGGGTCAGCTCTGAAATACAGATGATGATTATCAACAGCGAACTTCCAGAAAAGCTGGCCCAATCCATCATGGCCGCCTATGCCAGATTAGAGTCTGAAACCAGCCCCAATGTTCGCGTATCCCTTCGATCCAGTGCAGTGGGCGAAGACACTGAAGGCACTTCGTTTGCCGGCCAGTATAAATCAGAACTGAATGTAAACAAAGACAATATCTTAGAAGTTTACAAAGAAATAATTGCTGCCAAGTACAGCGTAACTGCCATGAGCTACCGCCACCAAAAAGGGATACCTGACCATCTAATCCCCATGTGCGTTGGCTGTATGGAAATGATTGATGCATCAAGCGCTGGAGTTGCCTACTCCAGAGATCCCTTAAACTTAGACAGTGATAAAGCTATTGTCAGTTCAGTATTTGGACTGGCCAAAGCTGTGGTAGATGGAAGTATAACTCCGGACAGATTCATTTTTTCAGGAGAAAAAAATCTTGAATTGCAGGAACAGAAAATTAATTCAAAGCCTTTCCGGATAGAAGCCATTTCTGGTGAGGGAATTAAAAAAATTCAGAATGATTCCCATGAAGCCGGACTGCCTTCACTGCATCAGGAACAGGCACTGGAAATAGCCCGGGTAACCCGAAGCTTAGAAAAATATTTCAAAGTTCCTGTAGATGTGGAATGGGCAGTGGATTCCTGGAAACGTATTGTTATTTTACAATCCAGGGCACTGGCCGGAATAAAGACTGCACCCAAACAGAATAAGCCACCACAGGAATATGCCAACCAGGTAATCATTGATAAAGGTGATACAGCCAGCAAAGGAGTTGTATCCGGTCAAGTTTATCAGATAAAAGATCACCAGGATCTTCTTTCATTCCCTGAAAAAGCAATCATGGTCACTAAGCTGGCCCTGCCCCGCTGGGCTTCTGCATTATCTGCAGCTGCCGGTGTAATCACAGAAGAGGGAAGCATTACCGGTCATCTGGGAAATGTAGCGAGAGAATTCTCAATACCTGCTGTATTCGGAATGCCAGGCGCCTTAGAACTTCTGAAAAATGGCATGGAAATAACCCTGGATGCTGACAACAGTCTGGTGTACCAGGGAAAAATATATTCTTTGATTGGCAAAGAAAAACCGCCTTCAGGAATTATGAAGGGAACAAAGGTTTATGAAATATTGCAGCAGGTTCTGGATTTAACAACCCCACTCCATCTGACTAACCCGGACATTCCTGATTTCAAGCCGATTAACTGCACATCTCTGCACGATATTACCAGATTCTGTCATGAAAAGGCAGTTCACGAAATGTTTGAAATGGGCAACACTCTTGACTTATCCCAGACCGGGGGGAAAAGATTAGTGGTGGATGTACCTATGCAGTGGTGGGTTCTTGATCTGGACGATGGATTTAAAGAAAATGTGCCTGGGAAAAATGTACATATTTCCAATATTCAATCTATTCCCATGCTGGCCCTGTGGGAAGGAATCACAGCGCTGCCCTGGGAAGGACCTCCACCAATAGACGGAAAAGGATTCATGTCAGTCATGTTCCAGGCTACAACCAATCCTGACCTGTCTTCTACTGGACCATCAATATACTCTCTTAAAAATTTTTTTATGATTTCAAACTACTTCTGCAACCTGACTTCAAGGATGGGATTCCATTTTTCCACAGTGGAATCCCTTGTGGGAGATAAGGCATATGAAAATTATGCCAGATTTTCTTTTAAGGGGGGAG
>JBHEPK010000283.1:0-1762 GCA_046260325.1 Desulfonatronovibrio sp. | reverse complement strand
AAAACGCTCTACATAGAATAAATTATTTTGATCAAGATCTTTATAAACCCTTTGCCATCCAAGAGTAGACAAGGCAAGAGCTTCTTCCTCGGGAAAAACCAGAGCCACGGGAAGTCGCCCTCCCCATTCTTTAGTTTGACCCTGGTAATTCCTGGTCATGATTTACCAGCCTTGAACTCAGTCGAGCTAATCAGCCTGCCTTCTGATAAAGGAAGGAATCTCAAATTCATCTTCGTCAAAAATAAACTCCTCGTTTTTTTTCTTGGAAGAAGTCTTTTCTCCCTGTCCTGCAAGAGAATCAACATTTTTTCTGGTTCTAAGGTAGGTAGGTATGTTTAAATTTTCTTTGCTGTCAGAATCAACTGATACAGACCTGGGTCTTTGGACCAGTCTGTTTTGTGTTTTCTGGGAGTCAATCCTGGTAACGTTTGGATTATTTTCTTCAATTTTCTGAAAGGCATCTTCTATGCCGGTAGCTATGACTGTAATTCTGATTTCATCTTCAATTTCCTGGTCAAAAACAGTACCAAAGTATATCTGGGCGTCTTCATGGGCTGCTTCATGAATGATCTCTGCAGCTTCGCTGACTTCGTCAATGGCCAGGTCAGTACCGCATGTCACATTCATGAGTACGCCTCTGGCTCCATCTATGGATACATCCTCCAGAAGCGGGCTGGTAATTGCTTTCATGGCTGCCTCCCTGGCACGGCCTTCTCCTTTGGCAATGCCAGTCCCCATCATGGCCAGTCCCATTTCAGACATAACAGCCTTCACATCAGCAAAGTCCAGATTGATGAGACCCGGAACCATAATCAGATCCGATATTCCCTTGACACCATAGTAAAGAACCTCATCCGCTTTTTTAAGCATCTCAATAAATGACGCTTTTTTGGAAGCAAGGGACAGCAGACGATCATTGGGAATGGTAATTATGCTGTCAACAACTTCTTTCAATGCTGCAATACCCTTATCTCCCTGACCACGCCTTCTTTTTCCCTCAAAATAAAAAGGCTTGGTCACAACAGCTACTGTCAGGGCGTCCATTTCCTTGGCAACTCTTGCTATCACCGGAGCAGCTCCTGTCCCTGTTCCGCCACCCATACCTGCAGTAACAAAGACCATATCACACCCCTGAAGGACTTCCCGCAATTGATCAATGCTTTCCTGGGCTGCATCCTTACCGATATCCGGATCAGCTCCCGCACCGAGGCCCTTGGTCAGTTTTTCACCCAGCTGAATTTTGTGTTCAGCCCTTGAGTTTTTCAGAGCCTGTACATCAGTATTGGCTACAATAAATGTAACTCCTTTCATAGCAGAACAGATCATGTTGTTTACTGCATTTCCACCGCCGCCGCCTACGCCGACTACTTTTATTCTGGCGTTACCTTCCATTTCAATTTCCTGATATTCCATGGATTCCTCCTTCCCCTGTATGTTCTACGAAATTTTAAAATAATTCCGACCATCAGGCCGGATAACATCCTATTTTATATCTACAAACCAGTTACGCATTTTGCTCAGAATACGGTTGAACATATTTTTGTCCCTGATTCGAAAACTCTTTTCAGAACTCTCTTTCTCAGCTCCGTAAATCAATACACCTACAGCAGTGGCAAACATGGGGTTATTTACAACGTCCTTAAGACCCCCAACTTTTCTGGGATAACCAATCCTCGTTGGAAGATTAAATATCTGCTCTGCCAGATCCTGTGATCCTTCAATTAATGAAGCACCGCCCGTAAGAACTACTCCGGCTCCTATG
>JBHEPK010000282.1:1499-1848 GCA_046260325.1 Desulfonatronovibrio sp. | reverse complement strand
ATATTGAACTCTTTATTGATCATTTTCAGCATCAATTCAAATCTGAGCAGGATATATCTTCTCTTTCCGAGGATATCGATATTGACGGGGAGGGACCAAAAGAGGAATATCTTGAGGATGGAGAGCCTTCTGAGCATGACAGTGAGGTTGTCAGGTTAGTCAATGCTCTTCTTCTTGAAGCATGGCGGAAACATGCTTCTGATATTCATATCGAACCAAATATCCGTTCCAGGTATTGTCTTATTCGTCTGCGTATTGATGGAACCTGTCATGAATTCAGGAAGCTGCGTCTGGGTTTAGCCCGTCCACTGGTTTCCAGAATCAAGATCATGTCTAATCTTGATATCGC
>JBHEPK010000282.1:453-1490 GCA_046260325.1 Desulfonatronovibrio sp. | reverse complement strand
GGGTAGCCACAATACCCACTATGGAAAACCAGGAAGATGTAGTCATGAGGATTCTGGCTTCAGGCAAACCCATGCCTCTGCAGGAACTGGGACTGAGTCAGGGAAACATGGATCATTTTGAGAAACTCATCCACAGGCCTTATGGACTTATTCTGGTTGTAGGCCCTACAGGCTCTGGAAAGACAACAACTCTTCATTCAGCTGTCAGTTATATAAATACCCCGGACAAAAAAATATGGACAGCAGAAGATCCTGTGGAAATAAGCCAGGAAGGCTTAAGGCAGGTTCAGGTAAATCCCAAGATTGGTCTTACTTTCGCATCTGTACTCAGGTCTTTTCTAAGAGCTGACCCTGATGTGATAATGATCGGAGAAATGAGGGATAAAGAAACAGCACATATAGGTATTGAAGCCTCACTGACAGGTCATATTGTCCTCAGTACTCTTCATACCAATACAGCTCCTGAAACTGTAACCAGACTGCTTGATATGGAGCTTGATCCTTTTAACTTTGCTGATTCTCTGCTTGGAGTTTTAGGGCAACGGCTGATCAAGACGCTTTGTAATCACTGCAAGGAACCTTACTCCCCAACTAAAAAAGAAATTGATGAACTTAAACTGGAGTATGGTCAAGGTTTTAAGTCCGTTTTTGAGTCTAATTTTGATGATAAACCGCTTTTATATAAAGCCAGGGGATGTAGAAAATGTATTGGTGGTTACAGTGGGCGTATAGGCATTCATGAGTTGATGCTTAATAGTGAGGGTATCAAAAAAATGATCAAGTTTAAAAAAACTACAGAAGAATTGAGAGAGCAGGCTATTCATGAAGGGATGCTCTCCTTGAAGCAGGATGGTCTTGTAAAGATTTTTCAAGGGATTACTGATATCCATCAGGTGAGAGCTGCAGCGGGCTGACAGCGGTTAATTTTTTTTTACAGATATAGAAAAAAAGCTCCAATTATTGCAATAATTGGAGCTTTTTTGATTTTCTTTGAAAAAATAAAAGTATAATGTAACAGTAATTTTAAAGACTTGTGA
>JBHEPK010000282.1:0-443 GCA_046260325.1 Desulfonatronovibrio sp. | reverse complement strand
CTTGCCCGGGATTTTTTAATTTCAGGAAGATTATTATGCAGAAAATTAAGGTTCTGGTCATTGAAGATGAAGAAGATATTCAAAACCTGCTGCTTTTGAATCTGGAAGCTTCCGGATACAAGGTTTTATTAACCGACAATGGATATGATGGTTTGCGCATTGCCCAGGAAGAAATGCCTCAAGTAATACTTCTTGACCTGATGCTTCCCCATATGGATGGCCTTGAGGTCTGCAGGAGACTCAAGAGCAGTGCCAAGCTGAAAGATATTCGAGTTATAATGGTTACAGCCAAGGGTGAAGAGGTGGATAGAATTGTTGGTTTTGAGCTGGGCGCTGATGACTATGTAGTAAAACCTTTCAGCATCAGAGAGTTACTGCTCCGTGTTAAGGCTATTGTCAGGCGTGACAGTAGCGAAGATAATTCTGCCAAAAAGGTCTGGAAG
>JBHEPK010000281.1:0-1842 GCA_046260325.1 Desulfonatronovibrio sp. | reverse complement strand
TAGCTCTCCTCTCGGATGACATCAGCTATTGCGAACAGGGCTATGGTTTGTCCGTCACGAAGCAGGTAGATAATTGTCTGTTCCTGGTTTTCGGCTACCCGGGCATCTTTCTGTAGGGCTGAATCTACCTTTACACCTTCTGCTTTCAGCAGAGATGGCCCACCCAATTGGTATTCAATATCGTCCAGCGAAGCAGCTACTCCTTTGCCGGTTATGGCCTGAAATTCGTCAGGAGCAGGAATTTCTATCCCTCGTTCTTCAGCGGTTTTCAAGATACCACGGGCGATAGGATGCTCTGATTCAGATTCTACGCTTGCTGCAATACGGAGCACCTCATCTTCGGTCATTTCATCCACAACAGATAGTTTTATTACACGGTGCTCGCCCAAGGTAAGCGTTCCTGTCTTGTCAAAGACTACAGAATTCAGGTTGCGGGCTTCCTCCAACCCTCTTCGATCCCGGATAAGCAGTCCTGCCTGGGCTCCAAGAGTGGTGGAAATGGCCACCACGAGTGGCACTGCAAGTCCCAGCGCATGGGGGCAGGCAATTACAAGTACAGTTACCGTCCTGATTATGGAGAAGTCCAGGGGAGCACCGAGGATCTGCCATACGATCAGAGTCAGTACTCCAGCACCCAGGGCTACTCCAGTAAGGGTCTGAGCGGCCCTGTCAGCCAGATGCTGCGCACGGGATTTGGAATGCTGAGCTTGTTCCACAAGTCGCATGATTCCGGATAGTTTAGTATTGTCTCCGGTTCCCTGCACTTCCACTCTAAGAGCGCCTTCACCATTGATAGTTCCGGCTATGACCTCGTCTCCTTTCTTTTTTTGGACCGGCCGGGACTCTCCAGTGATCATTGCCTCGTTAATATTGCTTTTTCCTTGCTTTATTGTTCCGTCTGCAGGAAGGCTCTCACCGGGACGGACAAGGATCAGTTCCCCGTCCTGGAGGTCACTTACAGGTACAGTTTCCTCATGTTCGTCGGAAATACGGGTTGCCTTGTCCGGGAGTAATTTTGCAAGCTCCTTCAGCGCCCCCTGTGCCTGTTGAACAGAATGCATTTCAATCCAGTGTCCCAGGAGCATGATCGTGACCAGGGTTGCCAGCTCCCACCAGAGTGCAAGGGCGTCAATAATTCCGACTTCAACGATCCAGGAGAAAAAGAAGGCTACGCTGATGGCCAGGGATATGAGGGTCATCATTCCGGGAAGGCGGGCCTTGAGTTCGTGCATGGCTCCCTGGATGAAAACCCATCCCCCATAAAAGAAAATCACTGTACCAAGTATAGGTGGGATCCAGTACGATCCTGGGAAATCAGGTGCATGATATCCGAGAAGCTCCTGGATATGTTCAGACCAGAAGACTACTGGTATGGTTATGAGTAAGGAAAGCCAGAACTTGCTTCGGAACATTTCAGGACTGTGTCCCTCGTGTGTACCGTGGTCAGTATCATTGCCACCTTGCTGGTGCTTCTCTTGCTGGTCGTGATTATGAGTTTTGGTCATGAGTGTCCTCCAAGAATGGCCCTGGGATTAGTGCTTTGATATTTTTCATTATGGTCTAATAATTTAATGCTTTGTTTTTTAGGAGAAAATTTATAAACCAATTTATGCTGTATAGCAAATCAAATGAGGTAATGGGTTTCCCAGTTTCAAGACAGCAGGCAATGACATGAGAATGTGTAACTTTAAAGCTCGACTATGACTACAATTACGACTATGGTAACGATAAAGAATAGGTGCAGACATCTTGAACAACGACAACTGATTGAATTGAATATTATGGTTTTGCCATACAGATTGCTTAGCTCCCTCGCAATGACAGGTATTGCGTAACCATGTC
>JBHEPK010000280.1:388-1859 GCA_046260325.1 Desulfonatronovibrio sp. | reverse complement strand
ATGCTGGGCTGGTCTTTTAGTGCAGCACTTGCCGGTTGCATGCTTTTATGCCTTTATCAGGCTTTGCCCTATGCTTTGTTTGGTCTTTTATACGGCTGGGCCAACAAGCAGAATCTAAAAACCGGCCCCTTTTTTTGCGCTTCTTTATTGACCCTTTTGGTCTATCTTCTTCCTGAGGTTTTTCCGGGCTCCCTGGCCCATGCCCTTTATTCCTGGCCTGTAGCTATCCAAGCCGCGGATCTGGGCGGGGTACATCTTGTCCATTTCCTTTTACTGTTCTGCAACTGGCTGCTTGCTGAGAGCCTGGCCCGGCTCTACCGGCAAGAAAAGGTTTTACCGGTTTTTATCTTACTTTTAGCCTTATTGACCGGGATATTTATTTATGGCCGACAGCGGATAGATTACTATAATTTTCTTGCTGAGGGAGCCTCAGTCAGTAAATTCGTGAGAGTGGCCTGTGTTCAGCCAAATATCCCAATAAAAGGCCATGCTGGTATAGATTCTACCGGACCTTTTGCAGGGACAACCGGAGCCTTGGTTAAAGCTACCAATCAGGCGGCTGAAAAAATGCCGGATACGGATCTGATTCTCTGGCCGGAAGTTCCCAAGACTGTCAGATGCGCTTTCGCAGATTTTGAAAAGCAGGGAGTAGCTACAGCCTCTGAAAAAATTGAAGCCCCTATACTTTTGTCCTGTACAGAATTTGATTATGGAAACAATCCCTGGATTGAAAATAATGACAAACAACAGGACGGGGCTGGGCGACATACTCAAAAAACCCGGAAGATAGACAAGAAATATAATTCCCTGTGCCTGGTTGAACAAAGTGCCTGCAGACTGGTCTATCGCAAAGTTAAGCTTGTTCCCTTTGGAGAAAGCACACCTTTTCAGGATTCTTTGCCCTGGCTTAAAAAATATTTGGGCCGCACATTGGAATTCTCTCCCGGCAATACCCTCTCTCTCGTAGACTTGCCAGGAGACAAAAAAGTCCAGCCCCTAATCTGTTATGAAGGCGGATTTTCGGAACTTGCCAGTCAGGGAGTCAAACGGGGAGCTCAGGCAATGGTCAATGTTTCAAATGATGCCTGGTTTGACTCAGCCAAGGCAGCGGAATTTCATTTGGCCCTGACCCTGTTTCGGGCGGTGGAGCAGCGCAGGCCGCTGGTACGCTGCACAAATTCAGGTTTTGGCGCACATATACAGGCAAGCGGTGAGATAGTCCCGGGGACACTGACTCCCATGAATGAAGCAGCAATAAGTCAGGCAAGTCTTTACTGTCCGGAGCAGAAAACTTTGTATTCCCGGATAGGGGACGCCTGGCTCTGGATTTTGGCAATTATTATGATTCTTCAAGTTATTCCCTGGCCTCAAAAGAACTTTGTTTGTGGGAAGATGCCTGAATAATAAGGGCTCTTCCACGTTAGCCGTGGATTTTGTTCAAATCTACTCATTGTGTCGAAGAGCCTATTGA
>JBHEPK010000280.1:0-351 GCA_046260325.1 Desulfonatronovibrio sp. | reverse complement strand
CGAGGGCGGAAAATATGCTGAGGTTTATTCAGATGCAACTATTGCCTGGCCTTTGCTGGTGATGGGGTTGGTGGATAGAATTGGCATTTGATTTTTAAAGGCTTATTGGGCAGAGTGAATAAAATTTCTTTATTACAGCTGAGTTATGATGTGTTACTCATTAAAAATTCTAATAGGCTTTTACTGATCGCTTTTCAAAATATACTCAATAAGGAATAACGGCAGCATGACAAGCACTCAACAACGTGCCGCCCCATGATTTTAGAAAACAAACTGAACATCACCAATCAAGTCGAACTCGCCAAAACCGAAGAAAATCTCAGCAAGCAAAAGGCCAAACAGCTTTTTGAT
>JBHEPK010000028.1:14273-17486 GCA_046260325.1 Desulfonatronovibrio sp. | reverse complement strand
ACCTGACATTGCGATGGAGGGAAGCGATGGAGGGAAGCGATGGAGGGAAGCGATGGAGGGAATTTGCATGGTAAAACCATAAATTCTAAATTTATTGATTAAATTTTATTTTTCTCAAATATTTGGCAAAGAATTCTTTTTAAGTCTAATCCAGCCTTCTTAAATCCCGAAGTTCCGAATTTCATATTTGCTTCTATGATGTAGAGCTTGCCCTTGGATTCACAGATATCCAGCCCAGCGTAGTTGAAACCACAAATTCTGGATGCTTTTAAGGCAAGCCTTAAAATATTTTCTGGAACAGATCCCAGTTTTACTTTTCCTCCCTGAGATACATTGGCCCTGAATTCATTTTGTGCAGGGATTCTTTCATAAGCGTGAACAGCTTCATCGCCCACAATTACTACACGGTAATCTTTTGATGCAGGCAGAAATTCCTGAATATAGGCAGGCTGGTTATGTTCAAGATAAGTATCAAGTTCCTGGCTATTGTTGATGAGCCAGACTCCATACCCTCGTGAAGAATTCCTTGCTGCCTTAGCAACAAATGGAAATGAAAAATCAGATAATATTTTTTTCTGCTGTATGGGACCGTAATAAAACTTGGTAAAGGGAACAGGCAATCCTGTCAGCTGGAACAAGATAGTCTGCTTAATCTTGTCCCCCACAAAACGGTATGACCCAATGGAAGGAAATATTTCCTTACCCATGGTCACAAATATTTCTGCATAAAGTGAAGTGGGGAAGTAAATTTTTGATGAATTACGGATGAGTTCAATTTTGTCTTCAGGGTAGTCATTCAGATTAGGACAGACTCCAAGGGTGATCACTTGAGGACATTTACTCAGCTGGCAGCCTATGGCTATATTCGGGTAATTATGATTGCTCACACCTGTGTCCTGAAAGTTAATCTATTGTAAAATTTTGAATTAACAGGATGTTAAAAATAGATTCGTCAATAGCTGTCAGGAAAAATCCCACTTAGCTCCCTCGGGGGTATCCATTACTTCTATGCCTTTTTCAGTCAATTCGTCTCTGATTTGGTCAGCTAAGGCAAAGTTTTTGTTTTTCCTGGCTTCCTGACGCTGCTCTATGTGGGACTGGATGCTTTCAGGATCAATATTATTACGCTTACGGCGGATACTTTTTAATTCATTAATAAATTCAGAGGCAGAACGTGTAAAAAGTCCCAGGACAGCTCCCCACTCTTCAAGGGTTTCAAGAATGGTATTCATGATCTCCCTGCCTGCTTCGCTTTTTCTAAAAGACTTATCCTCAATCATCCTGTTAGCAAGACGAATGAGACCAAATACATAGCCCAGGGCTTCTGCAGTATTAAAGTCATCATTCATGGCCTGCAGCCACTTATCCCGAATATCTTGAATTTCTTTGTGTACAGCAGAAAAATCCTGTCCTTTGCTCCATTTGCTTTTAGACAGTTCCTGCTGCAGTAAATCTATGGTCGAGTAAACACGCTTTATGGCTTTTTCTGATTCCAGTAAATATTCAGTAGAATAATCTAAAGGACTCCTATAGTGTTTTGTAAGTAGAAAAAAGCGCAGAACCTCAGGATGAAATTCTGTCAGGATATCTCTGATAGTTATAAAATTTCCCAATGACTTGGACATTTTTTCAGAATTTACTCTGACAAAACCATTGTGAACCCAATACTTTACAAATTCTTTGCCAAAGGCTGCCTCACTCTGGGCCATTTCATTTTCATGATGAGGAAAGGCCAGATCCTGACCACCTCCGTGGATATCAAAGGGAATTCCAAGGTATTTTTCACTCATGGCAGAGCATTCCAGATGCCATCCTGGTCGCCCGGGTCCCCATGGACTATCCCATGTAGGTTCATCTGACTTAGAAGATTTCCAGAGGGCAAAATCCAGAGGATCCTCTTTTTCCTCGCCCGGGGCGATTCGACTTCCAGACTGAAGTTCTTCAATATTTCTACCTGAAAGTTTCCCGTAATGATCCATTTTACGAACCCGGAAATAAACATCTCCAGATGATGTTGAATAAGCAAACCCTTTTTGTTCAAGGGTCTGGACAAGATTAATCATTTCTTCAATATGTTCTGTAGCCTTAGGCTCAATATCAGCTCTAAGGATATTCAGTCGATCCATATCTTCATAAAATGCTTGTATGTATTTATCTGCCACCTGGTTAGAATCAAGTTCTTCCTTTTTTGCCCTGTTGATAATCTTATCATCAACATCAGTAAAGTTTCTTACAAAGGTTACTTCATAACCTGCCTGACGAAGATGTCTGACCATAACATCAAAGACCACTGTAGATCTGGCATGTCCAATATGACAATAGTCATAAGCTGTAATCCCGCAAACATACATCTTGACCTTATTGTCTTTAATTGGAATAAATTCCTGCTTTTGTCGGAATACTGTATTATATATTAACATTTCAGAGTCCTTTATATTGAATGTTTTTTCAAGGCACTGACAACTGCCATGGCTTTGATGCCATGTTTTGATCCGGTAAACCCCAATTTCTCTTCTGTTGTAGCCTTTATGTTCACCTGGGCAGCTTCCAGACCCATCATGGCTTCAAGGCTTGATTTTATCTGATTTTTAAAAGGAGAAAGCCTTGGGACTTGAGCAACAATGGTTATATCCACATGAATAATACGCAGTCCTTCTTGTTGAGCTAATAGCAGAATTTCTGACAGAAAAACCATGCTGCTCATTCCATCAAACCTGGGGTCTGTATCTGGAAAAATATCACCTATATCGCCTTTTCCAAGACATCCCAGAATGGCATCAATAAGTGCGTGCAAAAGAACATCCCCGTCAGAATGGGCATAAATTCCAGGGGCGCCTGATATGGGTATGCCCCCGAGAACCATGTTTCTTGGTCCTCCGTATCGGTGGACATCGTATCCAAATCCCGTACATGGCAGGGCAGTATCTGCTGGTTTACTTATCATTTTAAGATCTTCTATGGTGGTAATTTTTGCGTTTGATTCATGTCCCGATACAGTCTTAACAGTAAATCCTGATTTTTCAACCATAGATGCATCGTCAGTTACCATGAAGTTTTTCTCCCTGGCAATCCTGTGGCTGCTGATCAGGGTATTCTTATGAAAAAACTGAGGGGTCTGAACCAGAGCCAGCTCATCTCGGACCAGAGTTTCAATGACCTGACCGTCCTTGATTTTTTTTACTGTATCTGCACAGGGAATTACAGGAATTATAC
>JBHEPK010000028.1:9329-14263 GCA_046260325.1 Desulfonatronovibrio sp. | reverse complement strand
ATATTTTTTGCAAGGCTGTGAACAAGGGCTGCTTTAAAAAAGGGTCTGGCAGCATCATGAATCATCACCTGATCACATTCATGAGGCAGTTCCATGAGAGCATTATATACAGAATCCTGACGAAGTTTTCCCCCTGGACAATATTTTACTGGAATTCCAGGATCTTTGGTCAGTATGAGCTTTTGAACGAGCTGTTCACATTCTGAAAATTCACTCTGGGGAAAGGTGATTATGATTCCATTAACAATAGAAGAGCGGGCAAAGGTCAGAACACTGTTCCAGAAAAGTGGACAACCTTTATATTCAAGGAATTGTTTTTTTGACTCAATGCCCCCTTTACAAAGACGGGAGCTTTGACCTGCGGCAAGAATAACAGCCCAAATATTCATAGTGTAAAAAAATGGAGCCGGACTATAAGCCGGGTTTTGTATATCGTATGTTGAGTACAACAGACAATCGATTGTCATTCATCTGGGATCTGAATTACTCCAGACCTCAAGCAGCCTACCCGAAGACTTTGGCCGGGCCGGCCTCAAACGTCTTCCTATTTGGCCTTGCTTCGAACGGGGTTTGCCAAGCTTGCCGCGTCACCGCGGCAACTGGTGGGCTCTTACCCCACCGTTTCACCCTTACCCGGCGCTCACTTTAACAACGGAAAATATAATTAAATCAAAAAAGCTCTAATCTTTTCACTTTTTTTACTTAAAGTAATCCTTGGTTAAAGTGAGTGCCGGGCGGTCTGTTTTCTGTGGCACTTTCCTGGAGTCGCCTCCACTGGGCGTTACCCAGCGTTCTGCCCTTCGAAGCCCGGACTTTCCTCCATCCGGCACCCACTTTAAAGACGGATTACACTAATCAGATCAGTGTTTCCGTTTTTAAAGTGGGTGCCGGACCGCGACAACCCGTCCAGCTCCATAGAAAATTTATAAATAAGTTTGTTGAAAAAGTCTTAAATCAACAAGCTTGTCAATGTAAGATTAAACAGGAGTTAATTATTATCCTGATTATTGTAGTGTTCTTCCCAGAAGATAAGTCTCTGGCAATTGGGACAGCTTAGAATCTGTTCACCTTTTTGAATTTCATTAAATGACTGGGGAGGAATACTTATATAGCAACCAGTGCAGACTCCACGCTTGACAGAAACTATAACAGGGTTGTTAAGCCGGTCTTTAATGAAATTGTATCTTGAAAGGATTGGAACAGGAACATCGGCACAGGCCTTTTTACGGTTCTTTTCAAGAACGTTTATTCTCTTATTGATATCTGCCATTTCAGAATCAAGGGTGGATTGACTGATGGCCAGTTCTTCATTGAGAGATTTTCTCTGAGAGGTCAGTTCTTCCATTTTTTCCTGATGAACTTGGATATCTTCAATGAGATTTGTCATCTCATCTTCGCGGAAACGGTTCAATTTTTCAAGATTGTCCATTTCCCGCATCATAGCGTGATACTCTTTGGTATTGTTGACCATCATCAGCTTGTTTTTGCTTTTCTTTACTTTATTGGAATCGTCCTCAATATCCTGGGCAAGCTTTTTTTTCTGTTGATTTAAAAGATCCAGTCTTTCTTTGACATGACTGATCTGTTCATCAATAGATTCCAGAGAGGCCTGCAATTCTTCAAGATGTTTGGGAGCCTCCACCAATCTGTTTTTCAGTTTGATCATTTCCGAGTCAATGCCCTGGAGTTCCACCAGCTTTTTGATTTGATCAATGTACTTGCTCAACGTAATCCTCCCATGAAATAAATTATCAAAGAATATTGAAGGGTGATTTTCCTTCAATAAAAATAAGCTCAATCTCTTTGAGAGATTGTTTGAGTTCATTATACCATTCAAACATCATTTTTTCTTCCAGAATAAAATGACCAACATCAAGAACTGCTCCTTTAAGAGCCAGGTCCTGGGCCTGATGATATTTCAGATCACCAGAAATATAAATATCAGCACCCATATTAAATGCCTTGGAAGCCATGTCTCCACCAGAACCGGGGCAGCAGGCAACATTTTGAATCATATCAGAAGGCTCTCCCACCATGGAAATATGTGCAATGCCCAAAATATCCTTCAGCTTAGACAGGAAAGTTTCAAAGGGCATTGACTGGGAAAGTCTTCCTGTAAATCCCAGACCTGAAACCTGATCATATTCAGGCTTTTCAGTTACCATGTAGAAAAATGGCCAGACATTCTTTTTTATTTCCAGTAAAAATTCTTCAATTTTATCTGAAGGCAGAATTACTTCCCGAAGCAGGCCTTCTGAGGTTGTCTCTTTGTGCAGGATATATTTTCGGCATGAAAGGCTAATGATGTTTACATCAATAGGATGTTGAAAAGAAATTTGTGAAGATTTTATATTGGCTGTGGGATATAATAAATCCAAGTCTGCAAGTTTTAATGCATTAGCCAACCATCTCACAGGACCGTTGGGGTTGGCATCAAGTGATGTATGAGCGCTGTATAATGTAGTACCTGAAGTGAGAAGAGTGGTTAATATCCGGTTGAATGAGTCTTGCTGATCTGGAAGTTTTGGTTTGAGAGAGAGGGGATGGTGAGTGAGTATGAAGTCTGCGTTCAGTTTGACGGCCTGGTTAATGCTATTTTCGTCAGGATCAAGGGCTACAGCCATTTTTTTAATGTGCCTTTTTGACCCTGCCACTTGGATGCCGCACTTGTCCCACTCTAAAGCAAGTTCCGGGGGCGCGAATGATTCAATGGTTTCAAGTATTTTTTCTATTTGCATGAATGGGGTTGAAGACAAAAAAAGGTGCTTCCCTGTATAGTCCGAAGGAAGCACCTTTTTCCGGTTTTATTTTTTGCCGCTCAACAGGCAATATTTGTAAATTCAATTTAACAGTCAGCAATTTTAGTCCCTGTAAGTGGTGGGCCAACCAGGATTCGAACCTGGGACCTTCCGGTTATGAGCCGGTGGCTCTGCCAACTGAGCTATTGGCCCAAAAAAACATGAAGAGGAGATATCTAATTCTATTACAAGATACTGTCAATAAATTTTTTCAAAGGATTCTGCAAAAAAAAACCCGGCATGAGCCGGGCTTTTTTTTGTATTTACATTTACTAAACAGAATCAGGTTTAAGCAAAAGCCTTTTCAAAGTTAGGAACAACCTGTTTCTTGCGGCTCATTACACCATCAAGCCAGACTGACTTTCCATCAACAGCTTTACCGAAAGCTTTTTCAACAACTGAAGGATCATCAGAAAGAACAAGCATTTCAGAACCTTCTTTCATGATGTCAGTGAGCAGTACGAATACAGAATGCCTTGCACCTTCATCTTTTACTTTTTTCATCTCTTCATAAAGATCATCTTTAACTGGCTCAAGAATAGACAAATCAACTACTTCTAACTGACCTATGCCTACTTTCTTGCCACTCATGTTGAAGTCCTTGTAATCTCTAAAGATCAACTCTCTTGGAGGAGTTCCGTCAACTGCTGATTTTACTTTAAACATTTCCATGCCCAGAGCCATCATGTCGCTTTCGCCGGAGATCCTGGCTAATTCTTCACATGCCTTTTTGTCTGCGTCTGTGCAAGTGGCTGATTTGAAAATAACAGTATCACTCAGGATGGCGCAAAGCATTATTCCAGCGATATTTTTAGGGATTTCAACACCGTAAAAATCGTACATGGACTTAATGACTGTGCATGTGCATCCAACAGGCCAGATCCAGCATTCAAGGGGATTAGGGGTGGTTACATCACCCAGTTTGTGATGATCAATAATGCCCAGAATTTCAGCCTTGGAAAGGTCATCAAAGCTTTGAGCAAGATCAGAATGATCTACCAGGATTACCTGTTTGCCTTCACCAGAAGTGACAACCTCAGGAGCACTGAGACCAAATTTATCTAAAACGAATTTGCTTTCAGGATTTAATTCACCCTGAGCAGCAGCAGTGGCTTGTACACCAAGCTTGCTTTTAAGATCAGCAACAGCAATAGCTGCGCAAACGGAATCGGTGTCAGGGTTCTTGTGACCAAAAACAATTACAGACATAAAAATACCTCCTACAGATTGGTTTATTGCTTGACAAAAATAATAATCAAAAACTTTGTGCTATCTATCACAAAGTCATGTTGCTGCCAAGCTAAATTTTAGCTCATTAAAGCTTGCTCTTGCTTTAAGTAAGTGCCATAAGCAAGCCCTTTGACTTGGTGAAACATACTTATACAAGATTATTATTTTGTCCAGCCCAATACGGAAAATTGTAACATGTGGTATAATTCTGTAAATTTAAAGGCCTACCTGGCACTTATTTTAACAATGCTTTTGTGGGGAAGTTCCTTCATTGCCCTGAAGTTCGCTTTTGTGGCTTTTGATCCCATGACTGCCATATTCGGAAGGATGCTGTGCGCTTCCCTGATTATGATATTTGTCTTTCCAAGGTACAGAAGGGTTACCAAACGACCGGGAGATTTGAAGATTCTTCTGCTAATGGCACTTTTTGAACCATGCCTGTATTTTGTTTTTGAAGGTTATGCTCTTAAATTTACCAGTGCATCCCAGGCCGGAATTGTAAGCTCAATAATGCCTTTAATGGTTGCCATCAGCGCTTTTTTTATCCTTAAGGAAAAAATCAGGTTAAGAACCCTGATTGGATTTATAATAGCTGTGGCAGGAGGCATATGGATAAGTATATTCAGTCAAACCAATTTGAATTCTCCAAATCCCATCCTTGGTAATTTCCTGGAGTTTCTGGCAATTGCCTGCGCTGCAGGATATACTATCTGTGCCAGATATCTGAGCCTTAGATATCATCCTCTATACCTTACTGCAGTCCAGTCTTTTCTGGGCACTCTTTTTTTCCTGCCCCTTATGATCATTTCTCCTGCTGGCATTCCTTCCAGCTTTCCATTCATTCCAGTCCTGTCAATTATCTATCTTGGTGTTGTTGTTACCCTGGTTGCCTATACCTGCTATAAT
>JBHEPK010000028.1:337-9319 GCA_046260325.1 Desulfonatronovibrio sp. | reverse complement strand
TGAGCAAAATTCCAGCTGGTCAGGCTTCATCTTTTATCAACCTTGTGCCGGTATTTACCATTATACTCGGCTGGATGATCCTCGGGGAACGCTTTACTTTTATCCAGTTCATGGGAGTAATTATTGTGTTTGCAGGAGTAGCCTTAAGCCAATGGAAAGGCTCAGAAGATACAAACACTCTTGACACCAGGGTCAAACTCTAAACCATATCTGCAACTATCCACCATGCAGGCAGCAGGGGATTAGAATTGAGGATTACAGCTTTGACATCATTCTGGTTTTGATAAATACTAAACCCGGTCAGGAAGATGAAAATCTTTTTGGCCGGGTTTTTTTAATAACAGATAAACTCTGCTCTGGTAAAATTCTCTGATTCAAAGATACAACTGATAGATTATTCTAAGGCAGGTATTGATTTGGGTTTAATAAATGTAGATGACTTGCAGCCCGGAATGACTCTGGAGTGTGATCTTCATACTCCGGATGGTCGTTTTCTTTTGCCTGAGGGCATGGCTCTTGAAGCAGGACATATTAAGACTTGTAAGGCATGGGGGGTAAACCATGTCACAGTTTCCGGCCAAAATCAGGACAAACTTAATGCTGACAAAATGGCTGCCATTGATCCGGAAATTCTAAAAGAGAGCAAACGGTTTATTAAGCCATTTGTGGAAAAGTGTAATTACAGACATCCTGCCATGGCGGAAATAATCAGGATAGCCGTAAAACAGACAGCGAGGAGAATAGAAAATGGCACCTTTGAGCCTCCTGTTTCATTAGACACTGAGGATTTTGCCCACTTAGATAATCCTCCTATAGAATCCAGCTCAAAAGATAATATGAGCGCACTTTTGATGGTCCGTCAGCAGTCAGAGCTAATATCTTTACCAGATATATTTTATAAGATTATTGAAGTGATGGAGTCTCCCTTTAGTTCTGCCAAACATATTGCTGATGTGATCAGTAAGGACAGCAGTCTTTCAGCTAAACTTCTCAGGCTCGTTAATAGTGCGTTTTACGGTTTTCCTTCCAAAATTGATTCCATCAGCCGGGCTGTAGCTATCCTTGGAACTAAAGAGCTGACTTCCCTGGCAATGGGCATCCTGATAATAGATGTTTTTGACGGTATTCCGCGTCAGGTGCTTGATATGGAAAGATTCTGGAAGCACAGCATTGGATGCGCCGTATTTTCCAGTCTTATTTCTACCAGGAAGCTTGGATTTTCCAAAGAGCGTTTCTTTGTCGCAGGACTGTTGCATGATATCGGCAGATTGATTCTCATTAAAGCCGTTCCCGAAAAATGCATGCAGACCTTCTACCTGTCACAAAAAGAAAAAATTCCCCTGTACCGGGCAGAACAGGAAATATTCGGATTTGATCATGCAAGAGTAGGAGGTCTTTTGTGCAGGGAGTGGAAAATGCCGGTTATTCTGGAAAAAATGGTTAATTTTCATCATAATCCTTCAAAAGCCACAAACTTTCCTGATGTATTAAACATTTATCTGGCAAATATAATGACCATGGCTCTGAATCCCGGGGAAGCAGGTGAGGGTGTTTTTCCCGTATTAAATGAAAAGGCCTGGGATGACCTCGGTCTGGATTACAGCGATCTTCCGTCCATCGTTCATCAGGCAGAAAAAAATATTTCCGAGATTGTTCATATTTTTCTAAATCGGAGTAAAGCATGACCTCAAAAGATGCGCAGATAGATAAACTCCAGGAAGAAATCAGTTTTCTCCGGGAAGAAAGGCGTAAGTCTGTTGAAGCTCTGGACATGGCTGCAAATCTGGGACGTTTTGATACTGGTCCGGGGTCAGGAATTGACCAGGATTTCATACTTCACGAAACAGCACAGAAACTAAGCAGTCTCATTGATTTTAAAGCCTTGTGTTTTTATCTTGTGGACCAGAAGGATAATAACTTTAAACAGTACCTTTGCGATCCCGCAAAAAAAAGCAGTTTTTTTGAAAAAGAAATAAACAGACTGATTGAGGATCATACTTTTGCCTGGGTTTTAAGGCGGGGCAAACCTGTGGTAATCAAATCCTCCAACGGGAATGACAGTATTCTTTTACGTTCCATGACAACTCCTTCAAGGGTCAGGGGTATGTTTGCAGGGGTACTTAATCAGGATAAAAACGATATCTCTGACACCAGTTATTCTCTTTTTTCCATTGTTATACTCTCGAGCACCTCAGCCTTGGAGAGTATTGAAACTTATGAATATATGAGGAGTTTAAATAATAAACTTCAGGAACAGGCCCAGGAATCTCAAAAACTTTATCAGGATATATTTGAAAACGCGCCCATGGCTATCTTCAGGACTTCACCTCAAGGCAGATTTCTCAAGGTAAATCCCAAGTATGCAGAAATCGTCGGCTTTGAATCTCCTGAATATATGGTCAGTGAGGTGACTGATATTGGTAAACAGCTTTATTATAACCCTTCCGACCGGGATGAGTATACAAAAATTCTTAATAAAGATGGACATGTGCTCAATTATGAAGTTCAGCTTAAACGTTCAGATGGTACACCGTTTTGGGCCTCCATGAATTCCAGGGTTGTTTATGGACAGGATGGTACACCCTTATATTATGATGGCTTTCTTATTGATATTACCGGCAGAAAACATGACCAGGACGCATTGATCAAGGCCAAAGAGGAAGCTGAGACTGCCAATAAGGTTAAAAGCGAATTCCTTGCAAATATGAGTCATGAACTGCGCACACCTCTTAATGGAATGCTTGGCATGCTTCAACTTCTGGAGCAAAGCACCCTCAAGGACCAGCAGGCGGAATTTGTTGATCTGGCCATTAAAGCCGGCGAGAGGTTGACAGAACTTCTCAGCAATATTCTGGATCTTTGTAAAATCGAAAAAGGAAAAATTGTTGTTGAAGATAAGCCTATGATGATCAAAGCAATTTTTGATCAGGTTTTTGATGCCTTCAGCCTTATTTGTCAGGAAAAAGGCATTGATTATAATGTCCAAGTTGATGAGAAAATTCCATCTCCTCTCCTGGGCGATGCAATCCGCGTAAAAAATATTTTATTCAACCTTGTTGGCAATGCCCTTAAATTTACTAATAGCGGTGAAGTAAAACTAAGGGCATATTTGCTCAATAATGCTCACCCTGGTTGCGTGAATGTTCTTTTCATTATCAAAGACAGTGGAGTGGGAATTTCCGAAGACATGCAGGAAGCAATTTTTGAGCCTTTTACCCAGGCTGAAGGATCGTATACAAGAAAGTTTCAGGGCGCTGGACTTGGGCTGTCAGTAGTTAAAAGAATGGTTAACATCCTTAAAGGAAATATTAGTTTTGAAAGCCATGAAGACAAGGGAACCAGCTTTTATATCTCTCTGCCATTTAAGATTTTACATACAGATTCAATGACAGATCAGACTGGAGATTTGGCTGCTGCCCAAGGTCAGGGAAATCTCAAGAAAAGGATCCTTGTGGTTGAAGATGAACCTACAAATCTGTTCTTTGCTCAGAAAATGCTCGATAAGCTCGGCTATGATACAATGAGTGCTGATGATGGCACATCAGCTTTAAGTATCTTGGAAAAGGAATCCTTTGATTGTATTCTCATGGATGTTCAGCTTAAAAAAATGGACGGAGTTCAGGCTACTAAGATGATCAGGAATCATGATGGATCAAAGTTTGATCCTGACATTCCCATAATTGCAGCCACTTCCTATGCCATGGAATGTGACAGGGACAGATTTATGGCTGCGGGAATGAACAATTACCTTTCAAAACCCTTAAGGACTGTTGATCTTAAATCAGCACTTGAAAAAGTTTTCACTGACACTGATAATTAGTGCTTTTAAATCAGGCTTTGTCCCCCGAATCATCTGATGTTTACAACCCGGTCCATGTATTTGAGTCCGGCCTCTCTGTGAGTAATGAGAATAACGGTTTTCTGATTCATTATTTCCCACAAGGTTTGCCAGAGGGCATTTTCTGTTTCTGGATCCAGGCCTTCTGTTGGCTCGTCAAGGATGAGTATTCTGGATTTTTTGAGCAAAGTCCTGGCAATGCTCAAACGCCTTATCTGTCCGCCTGAAAGTTTAGAACCAGCCTGGCCCACTATTGTATCCAGGCCATGAGGCAAGGATCGAACAAACTTTTCAAGTTCAGCATTGGCAAGGGATTTATAGAGTTCCCGATCAGAAGAGAAAGGATTTGCTATGAGCAGATTTTCTCTGATGGAAGCATTAAAAAGATACGCATCCTGAGCAACAACTCCTATCCAGGAACGTATCCTCTGCGAGTCAATATTATTTATTTTCTGACCTCCAATAAAGATTTCTCCCTTCTCATAAACATAAAATTTTAGCAGCAAGTTTACGATACTGCTTTTTCCTGAGCCTGTGGGCCCGAGAATGCCAACCTTTTCCTTGGATTCAATTTTAAGACTGAAATTTTCATGGGCAGGCAATGTCCTGTCCGGATAGGTAAATGTCACATTTTTAAATTCAATATCCCAGATTTCCGGTTCTGGAACTTTTTTATCAGGTTCTTTAATTACGGGAGGCTGATCAATAATGGAAAACAGCCTTTCTGCCGATGCTCTGGTTCTGCCCCAGGCCTTCATGGCTGAAGGAAACTGCTGCACACCTTCAAAACTCAATAATGCCAGTACTGCCAGCATGGGCAGATTTTGTGGAGATATTATTCCATTTTCAATCAGAGGGATGGCTATCGCCAGGACACCCCACAAGGCCAGTCCTGTAAGCAGGAGCATTCCTGCTTCTGACAGAGCTTCAATTCGTGCAAATTTAGACTGGATTCCAGACTGCCTCTGGTTTTCTCTTTTGAGTCTCTGGACTGCATCCTTGTTCTGACCAAAGACGATCAATTCTTCCAGGCCTCTTATCAGATCGACAGAGTTGTTCCGCATGGATACAAAAGATTGAATCTGTTTTTTACCTTTCAGATATCCAAGGTGCAAAGTAAAAAGAGGCAGTACGCAGCCTGCCATAAACCAGATTAATCCCAGGTACAGGGCCATGGTCAGACTGAATTTCAGGATGAATATGAAAATAACACTTAAGACCAGGCAGGAAGAAATTACAGGCAGTGCAAAACGCAGATAAAATTCATCCAGGTTATCTATATCCATCTTTATTCTGGAAAAAATATCAGCGCTGTGAATAGACCTGATTCCAGCAGGTGCGATAGGCTCAAGTCTGGAAAAAAACCAGACCCTGAGCCAGGTCAACAGCCTGAACGTGGCCTGATGGGAAATCAGTCTTTCTGAATACCTGCCAATAGTGCGCAAAATAGCCAGGGTTCTGATTCCACCCGCAGGCAGATGATAATTAAACATAGCTCCGCTTATACCCGATAGGGCCATGCAGGCCAGAAACCAGGCTGCAAGACTCAGCAGTGCTGCATTGGCCATGAGGGTTACAGATGAGCAGAAAACTCCCAGGGCCATCCATTTCCATTGGGGGAGCATCAGTCTTATCAATCGTAAAAGTATTTTCATATTCACTGAAATTTTATTTTGCCATATTTACGATATTTGCGGCCCTGGGCAATATTTCCGGGTCATGAACAACCATGATCACGCATTTTCTTCTGGCCATTTTCATTATGGATTCATATATAATGTCTCTGTGGATTTTATCCAGGCCTGCTCCAGGCTCATCAAGAAGTACTAAAGGTGCCTCGCGAATAAAGGTTCTTGCAAGGGCAACCCTTTGCTTCTGACCTCCTGACAGTTGCATCCCGTCTTCTCCGGGAACTGTATCATATCCCAAAGGCAGGGCTTCAATCTCCTGATTCACCCTTGCTTTGACCGCAGCACTTTTTATCTGGTGCAAAGAAGCAGACTGGGAGCCTATTCTGATATTTTCTGCAATGCTCTGGCTGAGAAGATGGGTTTTTTGAGGAAGATAGCTGAGGTGGCTCAACCATGAAGCACGTTCAAGCCTCTGGAGATCAAGGCCATTGATTAGGATCTTTCCTGAGACGGGTCTTACCAGCCCGAGAATCAGCCTTAAAAGGGTTGTCTTTCCGTATCCGCTGGGGCCCACAATACAAGTCAGTCCTGTGGATTTTGTGCTGAAACTTACGTTTTTAATTTCAGTTCGCCCGGCATCATAAGAGTATGAAACCTGATCAAATTCAATGGAAATAGAATCAAATTCAGCTATGACAGTTCCTGAACTCTGCTTTTGTTCAGTAAGATTAAGGAAATCAATAATTTTTTCCGCAGTTGAATATGCAGACATCTTGGAATGAAAATGGGAGCCGAGATTTCTCAGGGGCAGATAAAACTCAGGTGCCAGTATGAGAATGAAAAAACCCCCTGCAAAATCCATATCACCCCAAAGCAGTCTGAATCCAATGATTACAGCGACCACGGCCACGCTTACAGTAGCCATAAACTCAAGGATCAGTGAACTCAAAAATGCAATTTTAAGTACAGATAAAGTGCTCTCGGCGTATTCTCTGGATATTTGTTCAACAATTCTGGATTCTCTTTTTGCGGCATTAAACATTTTCAGGGTTGTCAGCCCCTGAATGGCATCAAGAAATCTGTGGCTGAGGCGATTTATCTTCTGCCATTGTGTTTGATTCAGGGATTCGGCCTTTTTACCGATTACCACCATAAAAAAAGGAATAAACGGGGCTGTGAGGAAAAGTATCAGGCCGGAAATCCAGTCCAGAGGAAAAATAAAAAAAAGGATGCATAGAGGGATCATGGCAGATAGGGCAAGCTGAGGCAGATATCCGGAAAAGTATCCGTCTAAGGATTCCACACCATCAACAGTCAGATTTACCATTTCGCCAGTAGAAACAATACTGGGATTAAACGGGTCCATAGATCCCATTTTGTTGAAAAGAATTTCCCTGATATTCTGTTTAACCCTGACAGCGGCCATTGCGGAAAAGTATCTGGACCACCAGATGAATAACGACCTGCAGACAATAAGCCCGAGAATAATCCACAAACCGGACATTACATCCTCAAGTCCCTGGTCATCAAAAATCACTCTATGAATAATCAAAGCCAGGAATGAAGCCTGAATAATCATGAGTATCCCTGAAGACAAACCAAGTCCTATTGACAGGGCAAGATATGTTCTTGCAGGCTTTTTAAATCTATCCAGCCAGTCTTTAACTCTGGACTTTGACAATTGATTCCTCTTTATTCCTCAGGATAATATAACAACCCCACCGGAGGATATTCTCCGGTGGGGTTGCAAAGGTTTATAGAATCGCGATCAAAGTTTCAGAGTTAATATGCTTCCTCATATTCCAGATCTTCCTGGGTAATTTTGTGTCCAAATTTGATATGTACCCAGGTTTGATAGGCTATGACCAAAGGCACAAATATTAAAGCTACCCCCAGCATGATTTTAAGTGTAAGGGTGCTGGAAGCAGAATTTGCAATGGTCATACTGTATGCGGGATCTATGGTTGACGGCAGGAGTCTGGGAAAAAGTCCGATTATACCGAACAGTGTTACTCCAATAATGCCCACACCTGATGATGCCCAGGCCTTCCATTGTTCACCCTTATCCATATATTTTCTTGAAAGTATAAGTCCGGTTACAGGCAGAAGAATTACAATAAGCAGGGCAGGGTTGTTCATGTAATTGTCAAAAAGACTGGTATAAACAACTGTCATACTTATAAAAAGAACTACCATTATCAGAACCGCCATCCACATTTTACGGGCGAAATCCATGGCTCTTTTTTCAATATCTCCCTGACTCTTAACTGCCAGCCAAAGGCTTCCGTGCATGGAAAACATGACCACAAAGAGAATTCCCCCTGCAAGTCCGTAAGGATTGAGCAATGTCAGCAGGTTGCCTTCGTTGATCTGCTGAGCGTTAAGGGGAATGCCCATAAAGATATTGGCAAAAGCCACTCCGAAAAGAAGGGCAGGTAAAAAACTGCCGAGGACATTGCATCCGTCCCAGAATTTTCTCCATGAGTCACTGTCTACCTTCCGCCTGAACTCAAAAGAAACTCCCCTGAAAATAAGAGCAAAAAGAAGCAATAGTAATGGTGTATATAGACTGCTGAAAAGTACAGCATAGGTTGCTGGAAAAGCAGCAAAAGTAACCCCTCCAGCGGTAACTAACCAGACCTGGTTTCCATCCCAGAACGGTCCAGCCGCATTATATACAGTTCTCTTGTCGGTTTCATCCTTTGCCAGAAAAGGCATGTTCATGCCCAATCCCAGGTCGTATCCATCAAGGGCAAAATAGACCGCCCATAATACTCCCCAGAGCAAAAACCATGTTGTCTCAAGCATGGGTTACCTCCCATTGAAAAATAATTTTGAATAATTTCAGTAAGTAACAAATACAGAAAAAATGTTTCATATGACAAGTCAATCCTGAACTGCCGGTTCAGGGCCTTTGCGCCCATATTTAGATAAAAGAAAGATACACAGGGCTACAAGAAGTCCATAGATGGCAAAAAAACCAATCAAAGAGCCAACTACCTGGGCTGTGGTCACTCCTGGAGATACTGCATCAGAAGTTCGCATCATGCCGTAAACAATCCAGGGCTGTCGGCCCATTTCCGCAACTATCCAGCCCAGCTGAATGGCAATGTACGGGAGGGGAATTACCCAGGGCAGAACCCGGAGCAACATAGGTGATTTCTCAGGAACTTTTCGTCTAAACCATGCCCACGCCCCAATCACAGGAAAAAGAAAGCCAAGGGCAATCATGGTCCGAAAAGACAGGAAAGTGGTCATTACCGGTGGATGATCTTCTCTTGGAAAATCGTTTAAACCTTTTACCTCAGCGTTAAAATCATGATATGCCAGCATGGACAACCCGCCGGGTATGGGAAAAAGTTCCAGCCTGTTGCGCTGTTCCCCGGGGTCAGGAATTACCAGAAGGTATTGCGGGGCCTGAGTTCTGGTATCCCAATGGGATTCCATGGCTGCGAGCTTTTCCGGTTGATACTTGGCAACAACGGCCCCGTGGGAATGCCCCTGAACAACCAC
>JBHEPK010000028.1:0-327 GCA_046260325.1 Desulfonatronovibrio sp. | reverse complement strand
AACCAAAGCAAAAACCAGGGTAAAAGGAGCAGCTATTTTAAAAGATTTTTTAAAAAAATCAACATTGCTTCCCTTTGCTATATGATAGGCAGAAATTCCCAGAACAAAAAATCCGCTAAGCACATAGGAGGCACTGAGTACATGAATAAACTGATGCCATGCAAATTCATTACTTATAAGAGACATGAAGCTGCCGAGCTCTGCTCTGCCGTCTCCAAAAACATAACCAACCGGATTCTGCATCCAGCCATTGGCCATGATGATCCAGAAGGCAGAGAGGCTTGCTGCCAGGGCTACCAGCCAGATGGAAGCGTTATGCATTTTGGG
>JBHEPK010000279.1:0-1898 GCA_046260325.1 Desulfonatronovibrio sp. | reverse complement strand
CACATCAAATACTCATACTTTTTAATCCCTGCTGGATGTGGCTTGACAGGATGCAACCATTGCACATAATATTCAGGTATGCCTCTCATCAAACAGGACTTTCACCTTTTCCATTCAATTTTCCTAATATATTTAACAAAAACAATAGTCTATGTCTTCAACTTTTGTAAGACCCCACCGTCTATTTTGTAGTCAAATACACTCAGGATCTGTTCCTGTTCAGGTGTAGGGTCCTCGATCATTCTTACAGGCTCCTTTTTACCAGCATGCCAGCACAGGCAGCTGTGAAGACGACGCATATGGCCCATTGCAGTGTCAATGCTCATCTGTAATCCAGCTTTTTTCAGCCATAGCTTGATCAAGCGAAGATAGGTCAGGGCTATGATACAACAGAGTATATGGCAACGTATCTTGGAATCGGTCCAGTGCCAGATGGGACGAAGATTACCGAATTCCCCGGACTTGCTCTGACGAAATACATCTTCTACCTGATAGCGATCCAGGTTGGCCATGACGATATCTTCTGTGCTCCAATCGTGTTTGCTGGTTATGATGATATTCCGACCAAGCCTGGATATGTACTTGGATATACGGTAATAATTTTTGTTAAACTTCATCTGCAGCTTATCATCTACAACCGAAAGTTCGAGGTCATAGAGATTCTTGGGCAGATGAATATGCTGACAATAGTCATTATAGCGCTTTTGTACCTGGTCAGAGCTTTTCCAGTGAGTCTTTTGTCCCCGGACATGTGAACGGGCTTCAAAGAGGAAGTCCTGAAGCTTCTTGAGTTTCTTTTCAAATGAGTATCTTTGCTTGGCTGCGGTACGGGGGTTATAGGTAACTACCACCGTCCTGTCCTTTCCCCAGAATTCACCTTTGGTCCGCCAGGCCAAAATCTGGTCTTCAGATTTATTCTGTTCTATCAGCTTCTTGTTCCTGGGAATATCTATTGGCAAAAAAGTGCTTAAATCCTTCTGAGCTAACTCTTCAGCAAAATATGTAGAATAGGTGGTAACAAAATTCAGGTCTTTTTGCTGATCTATCCATTCAAAGTTTTCCTGGGAGTTCATCCCCTTGTCCATGATTACAATCAATTGCCTATTTTTTAAACTCAGTTCATGCAGGGATGTATAAATGTCTGAAATTATTCTATTGAAAAGTTTGGAGTCATGGCAGTTACCTTCATACTCCCGATAAAACAAGGGCATCTCAGATTGCCTGGATACCAGAAGAGCCAGTCCGATTTGACGAAGCCAGTTTTTCCCTTCCTTGTTTTTCCCAGTCATTGCTAACTCAGAATCAGTTTTTTTATCCAAGTAAGTAAAATAATTGGTTGTATCAAATAGCAAACAGTCTGTGTCAATAGGCTCAATTTCGCTGACCTTTTTAAACAAAGCAGAAGCTATTTTTTCTATCTCATCCTGACTGACTTGATCCCATTTTTTCCAATAACTTTTGGAGTCCAAGGCTTTTATGTCAACAGGGCGTATCTGGTGAAAAGCAAATCCCTTATACCATCCTGGAAGCCCTGATTTTGACTTTGGCTCAATCATTCGGTTGAAAGCCGCATACAGAAAATATTCTCCAATGCTTGGCCGTTTACCCTTTTTCTGGACGATTGAATCAATAATATCAACCACCCCAATCTTTTTCTCCACCAAGTTAGCCAAAAACAAAGAGCCATATTCCTGCGTCTTGATATTGGCCAAGTCACCTTCTTTTTTGTTCAAAGCCATGCTCAGAATTCTTTCAACCGACCCCAGGTAGACTTGGCTGACCACCTTGGATTTGCCATTCACCCTGGCGGTCTCTCTAACATAGTAGTAGGGTCTCCCCTTTTTCATTTTCTTATGCAGGTGTGCCATGACCCTGAAAATATCAATAGGGTCTCACGC
>JBHEPK010000278.1:0-1923 GCA_046260325.1 Desulfonatronovibrio sp. | reverse complement strand
GAGTTACAGTAATTATTCTCACATGCTCTTAAAGCAGCTCTGGCCTGGGTGGTCAGTCAGAGATGCTATTATCTGTTCGTCAGATTGCGGCCGTCTGGTCCTTGATAAATACTTTAATACTCTAAGGATAGAATATGGGTTGGATAAAAAATTTATCCCCCCTCTTCTAAAACATATCCCCCTCGGTATTGATTCTGAAAAAATTTATAGTGGTAAATCAGACCTGCCATTAGAAAAATTCATTCCTGATGATAAAACAAACATCCTCTGTTTCGGCAGGATATCATGTTATTCAAAAATGGATATCCTCCCCATACTTAAGAGTTTTCAGCTGGCAAGAATTTATGGAATGGACACAAGGGCAGTCAGATTGATTCTGGCTGGAGGAGTGGATCAAAAGGATGACACTATAAAAAAGCTACTGCTTTTTGCCAGAAATATCGGGGTTGAATTAAAAATAATTTCCAACCCTGATGAACAGACCAAGAAACTGCTATTAAGGGATACCCATATATTCCTGAGCATGTCAGACAATCCCCAGGAGACTTTTGGCCTGACAATCCTTGAAGCCCAGGCTGCAGGCCTTCCTGTTGTGGCATCAGATTACAATGGATACAGAGAATTGATTTCCCACAATAAAAACGGCTTCCTCATCCCTACTTTTGGTCCTGATAAAACAGAATACATTGATGATCTGGCTCCACTGATATTTGACAGTGAGTCACATCTTCTTCTGGCTCAAAGTTGCGGGTTTGATCTGCATGTTCTGGCAGAAACATTGACTCGGCTAATTGCTGGACCTGAGCTGCGCAAAAAGATTGGGGATAATGGCAAGGCAGATGCTTCTCAGTATACATGGGACAAAATCATAGAATCATATGTTTTATTTTGGGAAGAGCTCAATAACTTAGATGAAAAAAGAGAGCTAAAAGACCAAAAGCACCCTGTCCATACTTCATATTCTGATATTTTCTCCCATTACACTACTGACTCCTGGATCAATTCTGTTGTCAGCATGAGCAAACTGGGCCAGGCAGTTTACCGGGAAAAGGACCATCTTGTCATATATTCCGGATTATCCCACTTTATTGATAAAGAAAAAATCAGAATGCTTTTGTTTCTTTCACGCGCCCCCATTAAAACCCCTGCATTAATAGCGAGGTTATGTGCGGCATTGGACCTGGATCAGGATATTTCCAGGCTGATTATCTCTTGGGCCATCAAACAGGGTCTTTTGCAGACATCATAACAGGCATGCCTTGTAATTCAGGTAGGAAAATTTGTCCTTTTTTTGACTTTATAATTTTTAAACACCAAACAAAATAACATAAAACTATAATATAACTGACTTTTTATTAAACGGCACGCTGTTTGCTTTAAAGTTTAGAAACAATCAAGGAGGTAAATCCTATGTCTTTGGTCATTAATACAAACTTAATGGCGCTTAATGCGTCAAGAAATCTCGATGAGGCCTATGGCCGTCTGGGTACATCCACAAGGCGTCTCTCATCCGGTCTCAGAGTAGGAACAGCTGCAGATGATGCTGCCGGACTGGCTATTCGGGAACTCATGCGTGCAGATGTTGCTTCCATGCAGCAAGGTGTAAGAAACGCCAATGATTCGGTATCCATGATCCAGACTGCTGACGGAGCTCTTGGGGTTATCGATGAAAAGCTCATTAGAATGAAAGAGCTTGCTGAACAGGCTGCCACTGGTACTTACAACTCAGATCAAAGACTGATCATTGACTCTGAATACCAGGCCATGGCCTCTGAAATCACAAGGATTGCCAATGCCACAAAATTTAACGGTATTTACCTGCTCAATGGAAACCTTAGTGTTTCTACAGCAAACAGCAATCCTGCAAGCTGGGGTAAAGATCATAATGGAGAAGGACTGTCTTCAACCGGTCCTCTCAAGGTC
>JBHEPK010000277.1:0-1937 GCA_046260325.1 Desulfonatronovibrio sp. | reverse complement strand
CATGGACCGAAAAAAAGACCAGGGCATTTCAACTGGAATATGACTGAAGGCAAGTTCACCCTGAGAACTAAAAGGATGAAGAGTCATGCTTCCGGTCCAGTTAAGAACCGTCCCATCACCACTGGTTGCCGTCAGAGAATAATCTCCTTCCTGTTCAGGAATAGTAGAAATATTGGCAAAATAAACAGTAAGGGGACGCAAAGACAACTTTGCGGGCTGAGGCTGGCGGTGATCAGTCGCCTTGATGCCAGCCTCGTTGATTTCCACGTTGTAAAGCACCATTCGCAAAGGGCTTTTGGAATCCTCTTGAGAATCCGCATCCTTTTCTTCTAACTCCTTCCCCGATAGACGGGCAAGATTAAGACCGCCATCTTTATCAATGACTATATCCAGAAAAGCGCCGTCCAGGATCACGTCCCTGAACGTCAAAGCCCAACGGAAAAGACTGCTTAGCTGGAAATTAACATGCAATCTCTCAAAAGCGGCCAGCCGCTCTCCAGAAGATTCATTCACTCTGAAACCCCGTGCCTCCATAACCAGACTGTAGGGATTCATGGATACATCTTCCAGGACAACCTCCCTTTGCAAGTGTTCACTGAGCATACCGGGAAGGAAATGACCGATAAGAAACGGAGCCAGGAAAAAGCCGGACAGAGTGTATATAACAAGCAGCGAGGCGGCAATGATTATAAACCTGCTTTTAAAAATTCCAATCATACGCTTTTTGGTTTGTGTTTTCATGACATCCTCCATGCTTGTTTCTGATGCTTACAATAAAACGGCCAACTTAAGGCATCAGTAAAGTATATTCAGACTTTGCAATGAGTCAATAAAAGCCCCAACACCTCAAATTTATTTGCTCTTCTTAACTCAAAAACAAAAAGGGGTTGCAGCTTTAAGCTGCAACCCCTTGATTTTATTGGTGCGCCCGGCAGGGCTAAAACGTTCGACCTACTGATTATTAGTCAGAAAAAAACATTAATGACAATCCATATTCAGAGGCCCAGTATAAGACAATCACATGGGCATAGAAATTTCGGGTGGTTTCTGATTTAGGGTCATAGTCGATACTGCATTCAGCAAAAATGTCTGTGATCTGCTGATAGATGCGTCGCTCGGAAGCACGAATGGAACGGACACGCTCCAGCAGCTCGCGGAAATAGTCCTTGCCGAAACAACCCATTTTTAAGCCGCTCATCATCCATGGCAAAGCCTTTGGTGATGTATTCCTTCAGCAGTTGCGTGGCCCAGATACGGAACTGGGTGGCTTTGGAGGAGTTTACCCGGTAGCCAACGGATATGATGGTATCCAAGTTATAAAATTGAGTTTTTTGAGCCTGAGTTTTTCCCTCCATCGCACCGTGTTCAGTGGTTGTTTCCAAAATGGAAATAACCACTTCTTCCTGCAGTTCACCAGACTCAAAGATGTTCTTTAAATGTTTGGAAATAGCCGGGACACCAACCCCAAAAAGCTCTGCAATACGCTTTTGGGTCAGCCAGATTGTCTCATCGTGCAGAATACACTCCACTTTGACCTGACCATCTGGAGCCGTGTAAAGTAAGAAGTCCGTCAGCTCGTCCTTGGTGGCCATGCGGCGTTCTTCCGTGTTTTCTGTGTGTTTCGTGTTTTTATTCAATCCGTATTCATCTGCGTCAATATGTGGTTTCATTCTTTCGTGCTTTTAGTGTGTTTTGCGTTTTTCGCGGTTATTTTCTTCGTTTTTTATTTCAATTGCCTGACCGTTTTATCTTCTGTTAATAGCCTCATCTGCTGTATGGCTGTGTTGTTTAAAATTCTAAGCCGTTCAGGCTGCTCCAGTTTCTGCTGAATGAAGTGAGCATTCAGATTTTCCAGATTTTCCAGATTTGCCAGGCAGACCAGCTGACTTACATTGGCATAATCGCGGATATTGCCTTTTTCCTCTGGATTCTCATCC
>JBHEPK010000276.1:378-1957 GCA_046260325.1 Desulfonatronovibrio sp. | reverse complement strand
GTGTAGGCGCAGCCATTCAACCGGGGCGAGCGCGGCAATCTCTCTCGCGCTGAGGTAATTTAAAGTTACTTGTAGGTTTGGTCACGGGCGGCCTGGATGAAACGCTAATAAGTAAAACTGCTTTCAAAAACAAAAAAGCGCGGCCTGTAAATGAGCCGCGCTTTTTTTGCTTAAAACTTTCAACTCTAAAATCAAACTTTAATACCCTTCATGCTCCAGTGAGAGGAACTTCCCAACTCTTCTTCACTGGGACAAGCTGAGTCTTTTAAATCAACCAGTGTGATTCCTTCGAGTTTTGTCCAGATAGTCTGATTGATATCATTCCATACCTTCCTGGTCTTACAGTCATCATGTTTTTCACATTGCTCAGGCTCGTTAAGACATGGACAAAGTTCAACTTTCCCCTGAACTGCTTCCAGAATATCTGCCAAAGTAATTTTTTCCGCAGGGACAGCCAGCATATACCCGCCTCCAGGACCTCTGAGTCCGTCCACAAGGCCAGCTTTTCTCAGCAGCCTAACAATTTTTTCCAGATACTTTTCTGATATACCCTGACGCTTGGCTATAGTCTTGATGCGAATGGGTCCTTTTCCCTCTTGCTCTGCCATATCCAGCATCAGCCTGGTTCCGTAACGAATAGTTGTAGATAGTTTCATAATGACTCCAATTTATTATAAATATACTTAAATCATACTAACAAGGTATACTTCAACTATCCCAACTAAATTTCTTTGTCCAGCACGATTTTATCAGATTTTACCAGGAATAGGCAGAGTTATAAAAGACACTATTCCTTCATCTTCTACAATTTCAAACCTGAAATTGCCCTGATTTTTTCTTGCTGCCAGTTTGACTATGGGCAAACCAAATCCAGTTCCCATGGCCTTGGTGGAAAAAAAAGGAGTAAAAATCTGAGACAATGTTTCCTCGTCAGGAGCAGGACCATTGTTTACTACTTTAACCTCAAGAAACTCTGATTTGGGACCGCTAACCCTTGAAGAAATTATTACCCGGGGATTATCAACTTCCCTGGATGCTTCAAAAGCATTCTGCAAAACATGAAAAATAATAACCTTGAGGTCCTCCTTGTCTGCTAAAACCTGATTATTATTTTCATCAAGGTGTATATCAACTTTTATGTCACCTTTTTCTGTTTCCGAATCATCGATGGCGTTCATAACAAATTTTTCAATATTACATAATTCAGGAGCAGGTTTTTTCTGAAAAACATCATTATAAACGACAACATTTTTGACCATTCTCTCCATTCGCATAGCTTCCTGAAGCATGGTCTCGTAAATACCTTTTCTGGGGTCACCATCATCAACTTTTTTCTGCAGGAGCATGATGTTCCCGCCTATCACAGTCAGAGGATTTCTGACCTGATGGGCAATTCCCCGGATTACTTCATGATCGCACTGGGTAGTTGAAGATATAAAAGCATCGGTCTCAATAAGAATGCACAGATCCAAAATTTTATCCACGATTTTACTGAGCCTGTCACGTTCATCTGCCTGGAGTTTACGGTTAATTATCTGATGCAAAAACCTGCGCGCAAGACCGTAGGACATATTTATAT
>JBHEPK010000276.1:0-368 GCA_046260325.1 Desulfonatronovibrio sp. | reverse complement strand
TGATCAATTCCGACCTGGACATGTTTCAAACCGCTTCTCCAATGCATTAAGACAAAATCATCTCCACCGCTGGTGGAAAAAATAAAATCAAACCAGTGCCCCCATATCTTTTTCAGCTTAAGGTCATATGATTCATGTTCAAGAATTGCCTTGGTATGAGAGAAACACACAAAGTAATCATAAAACCAATCAGAAAAATTTTCTTTTTCATTAAGAAAAATCTCAGAATGTTGTCTTAGACACTCAAAATCATCATCCTCGATTTCCAACTGGCTTTTAAAAAAATTCAATCTTTCAATGGGTGCTGGTATGTTCATTGATACTTCCATTCGCGGTGTTGAAAATTTATAATTTTATGCATTGAACAT
>JBHEPK010000275.1:0-1969 GCA_046260325.1 Desulfonatronovibrio sp. | reverse complement strand
GGATAAGCGCATGCTGGCCGGAAGCCAGAATGCGCAGATAACATCGCCAAAGGCGAATGATGACCTTTTGGCCTGGCTTCTGGACAGGACAAAAATGTTTTTTTCTTAATCAGTCTTTTAATCCTGATAATCCTGTCAAAAAAACTTTTTTCTTTTATCGAGTTGCAGATATAGGCCGTCTTAATCCCTTCCTGGTTTGCGGCCACGTTTGGTCCTGGCAGAGCTGTACTTGTCATTCTTTTTAAACTTTTTGAAGGTCTTGCGTCTTCCAGGCGCAGGATTTTCATCCAGTCCGGCAGGTCTGATATTTATATTTTTACCTTTTATCTGATTGCCGTCCATGACTTCAATAACATTGGCTGCATATTCCTGGGGAACCTCAACAAAGCAAGAGTTCCTTTCCACTTCCACCTTTCCTATGAGTCTTCCGGGAAGTCCTGTTTCACCGGCAATGGCTCCCACAATATCCTTGATGGCTATATCGTGGGCGTTGCCTATGTCCATGATCAGACGAACCATACCCGGATTGATTCCTGATTCTTCAAAATCCATATTTTCCTGGGGTGATTTGTTTTCTTCTCCAGGCCCCATGAGCATTTTGAGAAGGGCCGCTGACAGTTCAAGGGAAGAAATTTCATCCTCGTTGTTTATGAAATCTTCCACAAGACTCAGATGTCTTTCCAGTCCGCCTGCAGCGACAGTCTTTCTGATTAGTTTAAGGAATTTTTCTGTTCTGGCCTGTTCAACATCAACAATGCTCGGGATTCTCTGCTGGGTCATTTTGGACTTGGTGAAGCGCTGGATATCCCTGACCTTATACATTTCCTTGGCCGAAACAAAGGTGAATGCCCGGCCAGTACGACCAGCTCTGCCGGTTCGTCCTATGCGGTGGACGTAATATTCTACATCGTTGGGGATATCAAAGTTGATTACTGCTTCAATATCATCAACATCAATTCCTCTGGCCGCGACATCTGTAGCCACCAGGATATCAGTACTGCCTGAACGGAAACCAGACATTACCCGGTCTCTCTGATTCTGATTCATATCTCCGTGAAGTCCTTCAGAAAGATAACCCCTGTCCTGGAGGTGCCTCACGATCTGATCAACACCTCTTTTGGTGTTGGAGAAAATAATGGTGAGTTTTGGGTTGTAGTAATCAATAATTCTGGACATGGCTTCCAGTCTTTTTCCCTTATGGACTTCAAAGAAAACCTGTTCAACTCCGGGGACTGTGAGGACCTTATGAGAGACCTTCACAATCTGAGGTTCGTTGAGATATCTATCTGCCATGCGCATGATTTCAGGAGACATGGTGGCTGAAAAGAATATGGTCTGTCTTTTTTCAGGGACTGCACCCAGAATAAGCTCTATGTCATCCCTGAAGCCCATATCCAGCATTTCATCCGCCTCATCTAAGACAGCATACCTAACCTGGTTCAGCTTGAGAGTTTTTCTTTTCATGTGATCCATAACTCTGCCGGGAGTACCGATAATTATCTGAACTCCCTGGCGCAGGGCTTTTATCTGTCTTTCAATGGGTTGCCCACCATATACAGGAAGCACGCTCAGTCCTTTATGAAATTTGCCAAGAGAGTTCAGTTCCTGGGCAACCTGGATGGCCAGCTCTCTCGTGGGACAAAGCACTATAGCCTGGACATCTCTGGATTGTGTATCAATCATTTCCAGCAGCGGAATGCCGAAAGCGGCGGTTTTGCCTGTTCCTGTCTGGGCCTGGCCGATGATATCCTGTCCATTGAGTATGGCAGGGATAGACTGGGCCTGAATGGGAGAAGTTTCCTCAAAGCCCATTTCTTCAATTCCCTTTATGGTTTGGGCGGACAGATTCAAGGTATCAAATTTGATTGTATTCATGTTTAAATTCCTGGTTGGTTAAATTAATCTTAAGTTTTGTAGTTAAATAGATCGGATATACTGACAGGGAAGAATCAAAAGAAGGGGGTTCTGC
>JBHEPK010000274.1:0-1980 GCA_046260325.1 Desulfonatronovibrio sp. | reverse complement strand
CCGGACCAGGTCTTTGTCCCACAGCCACGACTATTGGTGTCTCAGTTATCCCGGCAAGACTTATCCCCTCACACATAAGGGCAAATCCCCCTCCTGAAGTAGCCACCATGGATCTGGCACCGGCGTAGGATGCACCTACAGCCATATTGATGGCAGCTATCTCGTCTTCAGCCTGCTCCACAAGTATGTTCAATGCCTTGCCCCGGGAATTGAGCCCCATGGGAATGCTGGTGGCAGGGGTCATGGGATAATACGAGCAAAAACTGACACCGGCAGTCATCGCTCCCAGAACCACGGCGTCATTGCCTGTAAGCATCAGGCCAGGCTTTGCTTTTGCTTCTGCAAGTTCAAAGCCTTTAATATTTTTCTCCCGGGCAAAAGAATATGCCCGGTTTAATACATCAATATTTTTCTCAACCACCTCGGGTTTTTTCTTGCCGAACACACTTTTTATACAACCTTCAGGCACTTTATTATCCAGGCCGATTATTGCACTTAAAAAGCCCAGTCCCACAATGTTTTCAAAAAGAGCGCTGGGAGCAAGGTCTTTAAAGGGAATATCCACAAGACCATCTTTGGACAAATCAAGGGCCTGATCCTTTAAGATCACTCCATCTTCATTGACATTATCCTGGTGGATCTCCACGGTTTCTTCATTCAAAGCTACCAGGATATCTACTCCCTTTACCGGTCCAGGAACTTCTCCAACACCCGCTCGTACAGCATAAGTATTGTGTCCACCGCGTATCCTGGACATATAGCTCTGGGTAACATGAACATTGTATCCAGATCTAACCAAGGCCTTGGTCAGGAGTTCGCCTACTGTAACCAGTCCCTGACCGGCTTCGCCACCAATCAAGATGTTCAATTCGTTTTTCATTCTTCCTCCAAAGTTTTGATCAAAGCAGCCCAGCATGGACAATGCTATAAACTCAAAGCCGCCTATTTGCCAAAAAATTCTTTTTTCAATTCTTTATCATCTACAGCCCGTAATTGGTAGTTATCTTTCTCGGTTGGAGTATTATTAATAAGCCAGCGCACAATATCCATCCACATGGAAGAAATCTCAGATGAACTCGGCATCCTGCCCGAAGAGGCAAATTCAATAGTCATAACCGGAATACCAAGCTCAATCCCGGCAAAATTGCCTAAGGTTCCCGGAAAATTTCCAAGTCGCCTCAGTCCGAGATTGCCAATAATCGGTGGTGGATTCCCAGGACCATCGTAATCCACAAGATCAAGCGGAGAATGCAGAGATATTATGGCATCCGGACTAAATTCTCTAATGAGCTCAACCAGGAACATAGTTTCCGGCTCACTCATGGCGTAAGGACCTGGATAGTAGCGCGGGTTTTCACGGGTATACTCTGTCCAGCGCTGGTAGCCTATCTCCTTCCAGAGGGGAGCCGGCATATTGCGGTTCAAGTCAACACCACGGGCGTTGGTTCTGGTTGAATTTTTAAGGAAAAGACCGTCAGGGTTCAGCAGGGGCACAAAAATCCAGTGAAAAAGACCAGAATGATGAACATCAAGTATCTCCATCCATTTGAATCCTACGCTCACAGAAGAATACTCATCTCCATGTATTCCTCCAATTACCAGGACCCTGCTTTGTGGAGTGCGCTTATCAAGAGGCGGGTATTCCTTTACCAGCAAAGGTACTTTCTCAGCAGAATATTGACCTGGATCTATAAAATCAGCTTCCATGCACTCGTTGAATCCGACACTGGAAAGCTTTGAAGAAATTTTCGTACATGTATCTTTGATGGAAAGATACTCTGCAAAAGAGAGACTGACCTTGCCCCCTAAACATAAAACAAAGACAAGGAGCAGAATCCGTAAGGTATAAAATATTTTCATGTGCATTAAATTTTCTGGGACGGGTTAATTTCGGTTTGAACCCGGACTGTTCCGGGTTCAAAGCTTACTAAAAAGAAATATTGTTACCAAGCCTGACAACTCTTATAATTAA
This sequence comes from Desulfonatronovibrio sp., assembly GCA_046260325.1. Taxonomy (GTDB): domain Bacteria; phylum Desulfobacterota; class Desulfovibrionia; order Desulfovibrionales; family Desulfonatronovibrionaceae; genus Desulfonatronovibrio. Next base: position 8 of record JBHEPK010000274.1, on the reverse strand, counting down.
CCGGGCCC
>JBHEPK010000273.1:0-1983 GCA_046260325.1 Desulfonatronovibrio sp. | reverse complement strand
GGAGAAGAAGATGTGGCCAAAGGCAAACAGGTGGGCATTGATGATTATCAGATTAAGTTAGATAAGGAAAAATTAATGCAGAGCATATTTAATTTTTTGAATAAAAAGGCAGCTTGATGAAGTGATGGATGGATAATTATTAATATAAGATGTTGTGTTGCTGGTTTTTGTTTAAAATTAATATTATATATATTTTAATAACTGGATATTTCCGGAGGAAGGAATGAAGAACATCAAACTGAGCGTGAAGCTGATCGGCGGATTCCTTATAGTTGCTCTTATTACAATGGCCGTAGGTATTACCGGCTGGATGGGAGCCATCAGGCTGGGAGAAGACGTTCATCAAATAGGAGATGTCCGGCTGCCCAGCATCCAGTCTCTGCTTGATACTGAGATTGCTATGGAAGAAATGATTATGGCCCAGCGCACTCTCATGTCAGAGTTTTTAACCATCGACCAGCGCCGGGCTCAGGTGGCAAATTTTAATAAAGCCAGAGAAGAATACCAGGAAAGTTGGGAGTACTTCAAGACCCTGCCGGCCACTGCCCAGGAAGTTGAGATGAGTGATGAGATAGACCGGCAACTTGCGGACTGGATGCAGCTTAATGATCAGTGGCTGTCCCTTAACCGGGAATTTCAGGCTACCGAGATACTTGATCCGGGCAGGCTGGTTTCCAATCTGCGTCTGTTCAGGGGGGACCATTATCAGGCGGAAATAAGGGCGGCCAATCATATTTTTGATCAGGAAGAATTTGAAGGAGGCGATGATCCCACAGCCTGCAATTTTGGCAAGTGGATGGTTAGAATGGATTTTGAAAACCCAGAACTGGTGGAACTGCTTAGAAACATGCAGGGTCCGCATAATCTTTTTCATCAGACAGTGGGAGAGATTCAGCAGGCAATAAGGGCAGGAAACATAAATGAAGCCCAAAGGATGTACCAGGATGTTATGCAGCCTGCTTCTAAGGAGGTTTTTTCATACTTTGATCAACTACTGGAAATGGCTGAAGAAGTGGACGCGCTCCGGAATGACCTGAATACCCTGACCATGGGTCCTGTTTATACCGAAGCCTACGAAGTAATGAACCTGTTTGACGAACTGATTGATTTAAATGAAGACCTTGCCGGGCAGGCTGTGCAGCAGGCCGACGCCAATGCCGGATTTGTTCAGATTCTTGTAATTGGTGGTATGATAGTTGGAACAGTAATAGCCGTCTTATTAGGAATATTTTTGACTATGGCTATTACAAGGCCAATTTTCAGGGGTGTGGAATTTGCCAAGGCCATGGCAGAAGGGGATATGTCAAGAAAGCTTGATATCAACCAGAAGGATGAGGTTGGTCAACTGGCTACGGCCCTTAATGACATGGTGGAAAGTCTGAGCAGCAGGTTCAAAGATATAAACACTGGGGTGGGAACTCTGGCTTCCTCCTCCACAGAGCTTAATTCCATTGCTGATGACATGGCCTCCCGCGCGGATCAGACAGCGAGCAAGTCCAATGGCGTGGCCACCGCGGCTGAAGAAATGAGCTCCAATATGAGCTCCGTGGCAGCAGCCATGGAACAGGCATCCACTAATGTAAATACTGTGGCCACTGCGGCTGAAGAAATGAGTGCCACCATATCTGAGATTGCCCAGAATTCAGAAAAAGCCAAGGATATTACCAGCAACGCTGTGAAGAAGGCCAAGGAAAGCACGGTCAGAGTTGATGAACTGGGCCGCGCAGCCTCAGAAATCAGCAAGGTTACCGAGACTATTATGGCCATATCCTCTCAGACTAATCTCTTAGCACTCAATGCCACTATTGAGGCAGCGAGAGCTGGAGAGGCAGGCAAGGGCTTCGCGGTTGTGGCCAATGAGATCAAGGAGCTGGCCCAGCAGACAGCAAAGGCAACAGATGAAATCAAGGAAAAGATTGAAGGAATTCAGGATGCCACCGGCATGACTGTGACTGAGATTCAGGAAATCAGCGAGATTATTAA
>JBHEPK010000272.1:0-1997 GCA_046260325.1 Desulfonatronovibrio sp. | reverse complement strand
ATTTCTATTCATTCCCGGTGCTTAAGTTTAAGATATTTTATCTCTCGCCCGCTCCAGGAGTCGCTAGAGGCCTGAGTTCAACGTTCAAGGTTCAGTGTTCAACGTTAAAAAGCAAGAAAAAGAAATTGATTTCGGAAACTTTTTTTTGCTCCTTGCACTTGAAATTTTTGAACAGCCTGCCTGATAAGGACTTTTTCAATATGCTGTTAAGGCGCGAAAAGCTCCTCAGCGCTTTGCTGCAGTTTTGTAAACCGCACTTCGTTCACGTTTTCCCACAGCAACCAACACAACCACCAGCACATCATCCCGGATTTCATACACAAGACGATACCCGGCGCTTTTCAGTCTGGATCCTCTTGAGTGCAACCTGAGAGCTATTCTCGAAATAAATTCTCCCCCTGTCTTCCACGAAAAAAACTGTGTCTCCTTTTTTCAGCTTCAGTTTTCTCCGTATTTCTGCAGGAACACTGATTTGTCCCTTTGAGTTTCCCCCTGATTTGCTAAATTATTCCATTGACGGAATGTCAAGGCGATATTATAGTAAATTTATGCAATGGGAGATTGAATATTCAAATGAATTCGCACAGTGGTGGAACAGTCTTTCGGAAGAAGAGCATATATCCATAGATGCCTCTGTAAGGCTTCTGGAAAAATTAGGCCCCACATTGGGATATCCACACAGCAGCAAGATCAGTAATTCCAGGCACAGCCGCATGCGAGAGTTGAAGAACCCAGCATGAAGGAAGACCTTTGCGAACCTTTTATGCCTTTGATCCCAGAAGAGCAGCAATATTACTGATTGGCGGGGATAAAACCGGTGATGACAGATTTTACGAGGTTTTTATTCCAGTTGCGGACCGTTTATATGATGAGCACCTGGAAGAGCTCAAAAAGGAGGGACTTATAGATGGCTAACAAATATTCTAATCTTAGAAACAAAATGTCTCCTGAGGCCAGGAAGAAAGCAGAGTCCATGGCCAATACCATGCTCGCAGAAATGCCTTTGAATGACCTCAGAAAGGCCAGGGGGCTATCCCAGAAGATGCTGGCTGAGATGCTTCATGTACAACAGCCGGCTATAGCCAAGCTGGAGAAAAGAACTGACATGTACATCTCCACTTTACGCAGTCATATAGAAGCCATGGGTGGAAAGCTTGAAGTACAGGCAAGTTTTCCTGAGGGTACTGTGAAGATCAGCAACTTTTCAGAACTTGGCAGAGAAGTAAATGGATAAGTCCTTTTTCAACACGCTGTTAAGGCGCGAAAAGCTCTTGCAGACAATTGATAATTTCAATCCGCTTTTTGGGAAATTACACCAAGTTTTTGAATCAGCCTGGATTTGTCAACGGCTCTCATCTGGTCAAGCAAAATCAATCCTTTTTTACCCTTAAATGTATATTGAATTCTGGTTGGATAGATAAAGCCTCCGGATGTCATTGGAGCAACAATCGAGGTCTTCAGGGCAGACATTTCATCAGGGGAGATGACAACACAGGGCCTTGACTTCTTAATTTCAGAACCTCGAGTGGGATCAAGCTGAACCAGCCAGATCTCAAACCTGTGCGGATCTTTTTTTACCATTCCCAGTCCTCTTCATCTACGAACGGGGCATCTAACCACTCCTGATCCGCTGGGCTTGATTCCTGGGATTTAAGGGCTTTATCAAATTGTTCTTTCCAGCCTTCTCTGTTTTTCTTAACAGGTTGAATTAACAGGCCGTCGTCGATTATTTTGAATTCCAATTGCTTGTCTGCTAATCGTGCTTGCTCGATTACCGCTTTTGGAATACGGATACCCTGCGAATTTCCTATTCTGATTAAAGTCGTCATTTTCGCCTCCAATTGTGGGTAATGTAATTACAATATGACCACAATTGGTGGTATTGTCAAATCATGTACTATTATCTGAGCACCAACGAAATAAGGATTTTTACAACGCGCAGCCGTCTTTTGTGGCATAACAGAAAAGTCAGGCGGCGTGCGGGCGATGCCCTGAGC
>JBHEPK010000271.1:0-2043 GCA_046260325.1 Desulfonatronovibrio sp. | reverse complement strand
CCTTGGGGGTGGTCTCAGCAGGCTGGCTCCATATTTTGTTTCATCCGCTTACCAGACTATGGCCCACAGGTTGAGCAAAAGGCAGTGGCTGATTCCTGAAAAGATTTGTAATTCACCTGATCCTGAAATGAGCGCCCTTTGGGGAATGTGCTATCTCATGATTCAGGACAGGTAACTCTTCATTATAAATTATATCCTCTAAGAGATCCCAGGGGATTCGGCAAACTAAGCGTAAACTCTCTGAAATGATTTAAAGAGAACCACAAGTTTCAAAAGTGGAAAATTGATACAAAAATTTTTTACTCTTTGAGTGTTTATCTTGATTTTTTTTAATTACTGCGCTTAATAGCTGTTCATTAGACTTAATCAATTAATCTGATATCCAACAGATAAATCTAAAACAAGCTGAGGAATTATGGATTTTAAGCCTGATATCTACTTTGTTGCTTCAGAAATGTACCCTTTCTCCAAGACAGGAGGACTTGCAGATGTGCTTGGGGTTCTGCCTCTGACTCTGTTTAATATGGGGTATAAGGTCAGCGTTATTACTCCCATGTACGGGAGGATTTCCACCAGGGACTTCAGTCCGCATCTCATGTATGAAGACCTGAAAGTGGGCTATCCGTGGCCTGAGATTAATGCTGATGTATTTCGGGCCAATTTTCACGGGATGCCTGTTTATTTCATCGACCGGGGAGAATATTTTGACCGCAGATATTATTATTGTACCCATAAGGGTGACTATTTTGATAATTGTGAAAGGTTTATTTTTTTCTGTCGTGCTGCCATGGCTCTCATGAAAAAGATTGGAAATCCACCACAGATTGTCCATTCCCATGACTGGCATACCGCCCTGATAAATTCTCTTATTTACTATCAAAAACTTTCAGATCCTTACTGGGCAGAAACTTCTACTGTTTTTACCATACACAACCTGGCATTTCAGGGCAGGTTTTCTGTAAGACTTTTCTGGGATTGCGGATTGCCTTATGAGGCCTGGAATCCTGATGGAGTAGAATATTATGACAGCTTCAACCTGCTTAAAGGTGGAATTGCTCATTCTGATATGGTGACTACAGTCAGTCCGTCCTATGCTCAAGAGATTGTAACCCCTGAATTTGGCTGTGGCCTTGAAGGCATTCTTCAGAAAAAAAGTTCTGATTTAACTGGTATAATAAATGGGGCTGACTATTCTGTATGGAATCCTGAACAGGATAAGTTTCTGGAGGCCAACTACTCATCTGCTGACCCACATGGTAAAAAGACGTGTAAGAAAGATCTCATTGATAATCTTTGTCTGCCCCCTGAAATGCTGGACAGGCCTGTTCTGGGCTTTATTGGAAGGCTTCGCAGTCAGAAGGGAATTGATCTTCTTCTGGAAATTGTTCCTACTCTTGTAAAGAAAAACGTTGGCATAGTAATCCTTGGTGAAGGAGACTCAGAATATGAAGCCCAACTCATGAACTTAGTGGAACTTTATCCGGATAATGTTTCAGGTATTGTGGGGTATACAGAGGAGATGGCTCATAAAATTCAGGCAGGGGCTGATATTTTTCTTATGCCCTCCAGATATGAACCTTGTGGTTTGACTCAGATGTACAGCCTCAGGTATGGAACACCGCCCATTGCCACTGCTGTTGGTGGCCTCAAGGATACCATTGTTCCCTTTCCAGATGAGAATTCCACAGGTTTTATTTTTAAGAATTCCACTTCCCGGGAGCTTTTAAAAGCCATAGATCAGGCCCTTGAAGGCATGGATGGAGTTAAAGTTAAGGGGAATGAAAGCTGATTTTTCCTGGAATAGATCGGCTGAACTTTATGTTAAGAGTTACCAGAAACTTGGCTTGGGCAGAAAGAAAATCAAACCAGCAAGCACTAAGAAGCCAAGCACCATTTAACAGCGTGTTGAAAAAGTCATCATTAGACAGGCTGTTTAAAAACATAGTCTGTCAGCGTTATAACTATTGGGTTAAGGGAGCAACATTATGAAAATGAAAGAAATAAGACAATTGGCCAAAGAAAAGAATATAAAGATTCCTTTTG
>JBHEPK010000270.1:1817-2054 GCA_046260325.1 Desulfonatronovibrio sp. | reverse complement strand
ATATTGAGCATGCTTATAAAGACGCTCACACACCAAATATCGTGGCCGTTATCCTTGCTGATTATCGTGCATTTGATACCCTCGGAGAAGTAATAGTAGTCTTTGCTGGAGCAATTGCCTGCTTTTTTATTCTGAGGAGAAGAACATGAAAAGCCAGACTCACAGCCCAATTATTGAAGTAGCTGCCAGAGGTCTTGCTCCTGTAATCCAACTGATTGGAATTTACGTTTTCTTCCA
>JBHEPK010000270.1:0-1749 GCA_046260325.1 Desulfonatronovibrio sp. | reverse complement strand
GTCAAGTGCAGGTTCCGTCACGAAAAACCTTAATTATCTGCTCCCTTGGGGCCCTTATATTTGCAGGTACAGGCCTGCTGACTCTGCTTTTCGGGGGGAATTTCATGGACTATGCTTATCTGCCTGTTCCCGGCATGGAAGCAGCAGATATTCGTTATTACGCAATACTTTTTATTGAAATCGGTGTTACCATGGCAGTAATGACCGCACTCATATCAATATATGACGATCTCTTAGGGACATGATTCTATGTTAGAACTTATAAAAGGCCACTATGCATATTTTTTCCTGATGCTGCTTTTTGTCATCGGACTTTATGCCATGATGATGAAGAAAAATCTTATGAAAAAAATCATGGGCATGTCCATGGTTCAAAGCGCAACCATAATGGTCTGGATTGTTGCAGCTTTTAAACATGGGGGAACAGTTCCTATCTTAGACAAGTCAATACCTGTGGACAACCCTGATCTTTATATCAACCCCCTTCCTCACACCCTGATGCTCACAGCTATTGTAGTGGCAGTTGTAACCCTTGGTGTCTCCTTTGCCCTGGTTATTTCCATCTATAGAAATTTCAAATCACTTGATGAACCAACCATATTGAAGCGGATGAAATGAACACTTCAAATATCCCTGTCCTTATCCCGGCAGTATTCATGTTTGCTGCCCTGTTAGTTCCCCTGGTGGGTTTGTGGAGAAAATCACTTTCCATTTATCCGGCCTTGCTGGGCTCACTGCTTGCCGCATGGTTTTCAGCATCAGGACTGATGAATACCATTGAGCATGGGGCTGTAAGCTACTATTTATCAGGCTGGGTTCCCCCTCTTGGAATCGAGTATATTCTGGACCCATTGTCTGCATTCATCTGCTTAGTTATAACCTCAATTTCCACTATTGTTATTTTCTACTCCAAGGACATTGTCAAACTCGAGACTCCAGATAAGCAAATGCCCTTTTACGCTCTGTGCATGCTTTTTCTCATGGGCTTGACCGGCATGGTTATGACTGGAGACTTTTTCAACCTGTATGTTTTTATCGAAATCAGCGCATTATCCGGTTACGCCTTAGTAGCCATTGGAGACAAAAGAGCCCCGGTTGCAGCCTTTAAATATCTGACCCTTGGTACAGCAGGCGCATCCTTTTATCTCTTGGGTGTATCATTCATATTCATCAGCACAGGCACCCTCAATATGGCTGATGTGGCATCAGTAATCCATTTGGTGGATCATACTGTTCCCGTTATGATAGGTCTCAGCCTGATTGTCCTTGGAACCGGCTTGAAAATGGCTCTATTCCCCATGCATGGCTGGATGCCTGACGCATATACCTACGCTTCCTCCGCAGCCACAGCCCTTATTGCGCCCATCGGCACAAAGGTCTCAGCATATGTTCTGCTGCGAATCCTGTTTGATGTTTTTGACCCATCTTACTCAGCTGGTGAATTGCCCCTGGCCCAGATAGTCGGCTATCTCGGAGCTTTTGGAGTTATCTGGGGTTCCATAATGGCTATCTGCCAGAAGGAACTCAAAACCATGCTGGCCTACAGCTCAGTTGCTCAGGTGGGATATATCGGCATTGGTATCGGCCTTGCTTCACCCCTTGGCTTTATCGGGGCTGTACTGCACATCCTGAACCACGCCTGCATGAAGGCCTGTCTGTTTTTAATCAGCGGCTGCATGCGTTTTCGCCTGGGGCATTCCTGGATTCCAAGTTTTGAAAATTCCTTACGAATTACCATGCCCTGGACAG
>JBHEPK010000027.1:13260-18766 GCA_046260325.1 Desulfonatronovibrio sp. | reverse complement strand
GCATGGTACTGATCATATTAACCATTTCATAAACAACCTCTACATTGGAATCTTCAAGAAATCCTTGATGAACCCGGGCATTGCCAGCTGCTTCCGGCTGGACATCGGCACCTTCCTTTATTCTGAGCAACTGACTGCCCATTTTCTCCAGGCCATTCAAATCATTAAATGTCGTCAAATTAATAACACCAATGGCATCCCCATCAGCAGTAACCAGACCATCTTCAGAAACAACAATATTAGCAGCACCTTCTGGTAATATAATCGGGCCACCATCACCGAGAAGCTGAAACCTCTGACCGGTAATCATGGCTCCGGTTTCAGGATCGCGGTAAAAGGCTCCGTTTCTGGTATAAGCCAGTTCACCTTCAGGAGTTTCAACTTCAAAAAAACCCTCTCCTGATATTGCCAGATCCAGATCATTGCCTGTATTTTTCAAACTGCCCTGTTCCTGCACTAAATGAGTAGGGCTGACTCTGGTCTGACTTCTTAGTTTTGATTCCGGCCAGTGGATGCGATCTTGAAGACTGTCATTGGGGTCTGCGTAGTCTGACGCAAATCTGACAAACACATCTTCAAAAGCCAGAGAATCACGCTTGTAGCCAGTAGTATTAACATTGGCCAGATTATTGGATATTACGTTCATCCTGGCTTCCTGAGACATGGCCCCAAAAAAGGCTGAGTACATACTGTCGCGCATAAATATTTTCCTCCTGCCATTTGACAAGCAAATTGCAGGCCAAAAAGAATAAGGACATCAGGAGCATCAAGTCAGGCTTGAAGAGAGACGGGGAGTAATGCGATGGAATATTCAGCAAAAAAAAACTGCCAGACATGAGCCTGGCAGTTTTTTAAAAAGTTGATGTGCAAATAAAAAGTCGTCATTTGACATACTGGGCAGTAACGTCAATGGAAATACCTCCTCTGGCCCTGAACCTGCCCACAACCGTCATCTTCCTTGGAGCGCATCTGTCAACCAGATCATCTAAAATCCTGTTGACCACTGTTTCCATAAAGGTAGGCTCCTGACGATAACTGAACAGATAAAACTTAAGGGACTTGGACTCAACACAAATCTGATCCGGAACATACCTGAGTTCAATAGTACCGTAATCCGGCTGCCCGGTTACCGGACAAAGAGATGTAAATTCATCAGTAATCATTACTACTTCGTAGTCCCTCTCCGGAAACTTATTGGGAAAAGTTTCAAGGATACCCGGCTCTACCCGTGAAGGATAGTCAGATCCATTTTTGCCTAAGAGTGAAAGAGAAGATGTATCATCGCGCATATATTGTCCGTCATGTTAAATATTACTAAGAACTTTCTTAATTATTTCTTTTTTCTCACCAAATATTAATAAAGACGTTTTTTTGATCCTGGAGTATGTCTCTTTGTCTCCGGAAAGATCAGGGTACTCAGTAAGATCAAATGTACTGAAATCAAGAGGTTTAAAACACAGCTCATTTTCATAATTATATTCAAGACCTGATCCCACAGATTCCCGCTTGGAACTCTGATCCACATCCATCCTTCTGGTAAAGGCAAGAACATCATCAGGATTATTGGAACAATTTACTTCTTCAATCAGCTCATTGATGTCATCTGCCCAATTTTTCAGGTTACTCAGATTAGGAGTCATCACCTTTTTGCCCTTAACCTCAGGATGTTCAATGTAGTGGCCATGGAGATAATCTTCAACTGACTTACGCAAACTTTCATACAGAAATCTTACTGACTTAAGGTACTTCCCCCTGAGGGTGAAGGCATGGGGCAAGGACCCGTTTTTTTGCCATTGGCCTTTGGCGGCTGCATAGACAGTCTCATCCAAGCCAAGCTCCCTCCAGAAAAATTCCCTGCCAGCATCATCAATGAGCATATAGTTCAGCCTGTTCAGGTTAAACTTTATTTTTCCAGCTATGCCTTGAACTTTTTCAACCTGGAGGTCAAAAAGATTTAATTCTTCATCGATTTTTTTTCTTTTTCCAAAAAAAGTATCTGCTGCTTCTTTAAGGGTCTCATCAACCAGGTCTGCTGCAAAAAAATCAACCTTGCCCATGGAGCTCCACCTCGTTTAAAAGACTTGCAATTTCTAAATATTTATTTATTTGAAGACTCTATCTTTCAGCCCCTGCTGGTCAGGGCTGACAACAATTGATTCGTAAAAATCCAAAACTTTTATTTTAAAGGAATTCAAAAAAATGACTCAGGAAAACAATAAAAATTCTGCGCCCCTCTGCACTCACGACCACACGAATCTAAAAGTAATCAAAACCTGAAAAAATGTATTCATCTATTGCAGGGCCTGCAAAAAAAAATACTCAGTTAATGAACTCAGTCAATCCATGAATGAATATCTTGAAGAATCTCTGGGTGATATACCTTGTGACAGAATCTAAGAGCTTTGGCAAAAATCATTGACCATTTGTTTAACCGCACCTTTCATTGCAGACTATTGATTCACAGCATGAAAAGAATCTTGGATATAAAACAGACTCCCGGCTACCTGAATAAATTAATGGTTTTGACTTACGGACTCATGCTGGGAGTTTGCAGCAACAGAAAACCAATCAGGTTGCAGGCTGGACTCACATAATGGTGAATAGATACAAAAAATTATTAATATTCAGATTATAAAACCCAAACTGTTAATTCCCGCTAACAGGCAGACTGATCTCAAACTCCGTACCCTGGCCGGGCTCACTTTGAACCTGAATGTTACCGCCATGGTCCTGGACAATCCCATAGCTCACTGAAAGTCCGAGCCCTGTACTTTCCCCTGTCTTCTTTGTACTGAAAAATGGATCAAATATTTTGCTCTTAACTTCCGCATCCATGCCATATCCACTGTCCCTGATGGCTATTAAAACCAAACCTTTTTCCTTTACAAATCTCGAGCTGATGCTGATTTCACCTGTTTTGCCAATGGCCTGACAGGCGTTCATAATCAAATTCACAAAGACCTGTTTAATCTTATTTTCATCAAAATTGACGTCAGGAATTTCAGGATCAAGATCAAGTTCCAGTTTGATTTTCTGTTTTTTAAACTGGTGTTTAAAAATATGCATAACCTCTTCAATAGTTGTATTAATTGATGAATATGCTTTGGAACTTTCCTGCCTTCTGGAAAAATGGAGCAGATCTGTAACTATACGTTTGCAGTTGAGAGTCTGTTTCTCAATGGTATGCAAATCTTTCAATCCCTGGGGAAAATCAGCCAACTGCCTTTTGAGAAGCTCAAGATAACAAAGGATAATACCCAGTGGATTGTTTATTTCATGAGCTACGCCTGCGGCTAACTGCCCCATGGAGACGAGCTTTTCAGTCTGTTGAATCCTCTTTTCCACCTTTTTCTGATCCGTAATATCTCTGGCATACCTGATAATACTTTCCAGCTCACCATCTTCACTTAAAACAGGATAAAAATGGACAAGATAGATCTCTCCAGTACCGCATCTTGATTCTGCTACATAAGGTTTTCCAGTCCTGACAACCTCCATTATTCCGCAGTTTGGACAAGGATTTTTCAGACCGGAATGAGCCTCAAAGCATTGGATATCAAGCACATCATCTAACTGAACATGAAATTTATCCCGATATCCCTTATTTACCATTTTGATCCTGAAATCCTTATCCAGAAGAACCAGTAGATCTGAAATTCCGTCAAATACTGATTGAAGCAGTTCCTTGCTTTGAATAAGCTTTTGCAGCCCGCTGAGGCTTTCTATGGCAATGCCCATCTGTCTGCCAATGGACATCAATAATTCTTTCTGCTCTGAGGAAATCTCGTCAAAATCAACACCAATAAAGCTCATAACGCCCAGAACTTTTCCCCGGCAATAAAGAGGAATATTCAGACAATGCCCAAGATCAGGCGATATATAACTATTCATCTCTCCTTTCTGGGCCTGGCACATGGAATACTCCATGGGCTTTTCAGCCTGTTTTAAGTCAGACATCAGATCAAAGCCTTGTTGTGTCGGACAGCCAGCTTCAGAAGGAAGGCCCCTGGCCTGCTGCTCATACTTCAGACTAAGTTTTCTTGTATCTTCGTTAAACAGATAAATCCCAACACCCCTTGCCGGGATAAGCTTCAGTGTCTTTTTCATGGCCTGTGGCCAAATATCAGCCATACCCCTGGCCTGAGTGGTTAACTCTGCAATGCTGTTCAGAGTCTTGAGCTCCTGATTCCTGACTATTACTTTTTCCCTTAAAAGCTCTTTTGATTCTTTGAGGGCTCTGGTCCTTTCCTCAACTTTGAGCTCTAAGTTCTGGGCATGCTGCTTGAGTTCTTCCCTGGTCTGCTTAAGGTGATTGGCCATTGTCTGAGCGGCTGAGGACAAAGCTTCCAGTTCATCCGTAGAATCTTTATTTTCTAATATTTTTTGAAGATTCTTTTCATCAACTTCTTCTCTGAAAAGGTTCAACACCCCGCGCAGGTTACTGACAACTATCCAGTTAAAAAAGAAGGTTAATAAGAGATAAAAAATAGATACGCCAAAAAATACCACAAGAAATACTGAAGTTGCCTTCTCCTTTATGGCTGACAATGCGCTTTGCACTGGAATGCCTACAGCAATAAGCCCTGCCAGTTCATCAGGATAATGACCAAAGCCTCTTTCGCTTCCATAGATTCTCAATAGATCTTCTGGCGCATCTTCTGGATCGCCATGACAAGACATACAGGACTCCTCATAATAAACAGGCTTGAAACGCATATAATGGGCATCTCCTCCCAAGGTCACCAAGCCTTGCCAGTTGTCCTCATGCTGATTCTCCATAAAATAGTTTAGCATACCCTTTTCCATGTCATTGGCTTCAGATGCTGTATTTCTGGCATTAACTGAAACCCTGCGATAATCATAATCCGGCAGATTGACCTTTAACTTATCCATTACTGCCCGTCCCACATAAGAAGTAGACATAGATTCCAGCATAAAATAATCATTGCCAAATTCCTCTAACATCCTGGGCCTGAGTTCGTCCCGGACATACTCCCTGCTGGCTTCAACAGCATACATAACCATCTGGGTCTTGGAGTATGCCGATTCCTCAAGAAGATTCTTTTCCCGATAATATATTATAAGCGCACTGACAAAGCAGACCACAATAAGTATCAATGCCGTACCCACTAAAAATTTGGAACGAAGGCTGAGGGAAAAAACTGGAAAATGTGATTTCTGCCCTTGTCTCCTTGTCTCATTGTCTTTTTTCTCACTATTCATAACATACCCTAAAATCTCAAATTCTCAAAAATGATCAAAATATTTGTGCCACCATAAAGCAAATCTAAGCTAATATATTAAATGGATATCCTTCCTCCCTATCTATGTAGCCCAAAGTTTACACAAGAGCAAACAAAAGTTTGCACCTTAAACTATTTGGAATTTTCTTTCAAACCTAATCACACACAACCCACTGAAAATACATATTAAAAAATAAAAACAAATAAAACAAAAACGGTTCACTTCTTGCTATATTTTTCACAATTGCAATTAAGGCCTGATG
>JBHEPK010000027.1:6738-13250 GCA_046260325.1 Desulfonatronovibrio sp. | reverse complement strand
GGGTATTGGAGTCATCTCCCGAACCATCAGTTATAAAACTTCAACCCAAATTAATTTTATAAGGAGTAATCATGGCGGAACAGAAACAACCTGAATATGTAGTAGATAAGGCCGGATTTGAATGGTCTGAGCTCTACAAAAAAGAAGACTGGATGGCCATCTGGCTAGGTTTTATCATCTTGATCGTTGGCGTTATGATATTTCTACCCAGACCACCGGCAGACTTAGATCAGAAGCTCAGCCAGGCCCAGGCCATCAAGCAGGCTGAAGAAGCAAGGACCGAGACGGCCTTTGAGACAATTGAGTGGCATCAAGCCAATGATACCATGTCCGGCTTACGTGCGCGCAGCCAGGACTACGGAAAAACTATAGCCAAGTGGCTGAGCACTCCAGGCAGATGGGCATCCAACCCAATGGAAGCTTTGATTCTGACTGAGTCAAGAGCGGCTGAAATCCGCCGTAACGCGCAGCCAAAATACGCTGAAGCTCAGGAAAAAACCAAAGCAGCCCTGGACCAAGCACAAGCAGCCCAGGCAGCAGCAGCAGATTATAATTTTCAAAATGCTGACCTGAACGAGCAGGCCGAAGCAGCTATAGGTGAGTGGCGCAGCCCCAAAAGCGCTGAAAGTAGTGCCAAGTCCAAAGCCAATACTCAACCATACAATAAAATCCCCTACCTCATTGGCATAATGATTATTTTTATGCTTTTCTTTGCTGCAGGAAGCACATACATGCCTCTAAGTACAGCAACTTTCATGAAAGGTTTTGCCTTTGTTTTCCTTCTGGCAATTGTTGCTGAAATTATTGGTGGCAATTCAACTCTTAGAAGTTGGGGGTTTGGGCCGTTGATCTGGGCAATCTTAGGAGGAATGCTCATAGCCAACACCATTGGCACGCCCAAATTCATTCAGGACGCTGCCCAGACAGAATACTTTATTAAGACCGGCCTGGTTCTCTTAGGTGCGGAAATTCTTTTTGGAAAAATTCTGGCCATTGGTTTGCCAGGTATCTTTATTGCCTGGGTTGTAACACCTACAGTTTTGATTCTAACTTTTATTTTTGGCCAGAAAGTAATAAAAATTCCTTCCAAGACATTGAATATGACGGTATCAGCAGACATGTGCGTATGCGGTGTTTCCGCAGCCATTGCTACTGCTGCTGCCTGCCGGGCGACAAAAGAAGAGCTAACCATCGCCCTTGGTATGTCCATGCTCTTTACAGCCGTTATGATGATTGCCCTGCCTACCTTCATCGTAGCCATAGACATGCATCCTGTTCTTGGTGGCGCATGGATCGGTGGAACCATTGACTCCACTGGTGCTGTTGTTGCTGCCGGAGCATTTTTGGGTGAAACTGGAATGTTTGTCGCTGCAACCATTAAAATGATTCAGAACGTCATGATCGGTGTCATTGCCTTTGGTGTAGCTGTATACTGGTGCACAAAAGTAGACTGCGTGCCTGGACAAACCGTGAGCAAAATGGAAATCTGGTACCGTTTTCCAAAATTCGTACTGGGATTCCTTGTTGCTTCCATTGTATTCTCCATCATGCTTGAATCAATGGGACCTCGCGGCGATGTAATGCTCGACCAGGGTGTTCTTCGCGGCTTCACACGTCCTTTAAGAGGATGGTTCTTTATTCTGGCCTTTGCATCCATAGGTCTGACTTCCAACTTCAGAGAAATGGCCAAACACTTTAAAGGTGGAAAGCCTGTTATACTATACGTATGTGGTCAAAGCCTCAACCTGGTCCTGACTCTTCTTATGGCATACGTCATGTTCTTCGTGGTATTCCCTGGAATCACTGAAACCTTGTAAATCCCTTGATTGTAATCGCGGACAGTTCTCCTTAACCGGAGGCTGTCCGCAAAAAAACCTGGACAATCATAACGATGCATGAAAAAGGGATGGCATAGATTTTCATGTATTTTTTGTTTTTCCAGAAAAGACTAACCGCTGACATAAAAACTCTTTACTCCACAAAATAATTTAAGGAGAAGTTATGGATAATAGTTCTTCAAACCTCTTCAACAGAGTAAGCAAATTCGTGGCAGGGGCATTCATGATCTGGCTGCTCATCTTTGTTGCCCTGCCGTGGGCCCAAAAGCTGCCAGTGATAAAACCCATCATGGAAGTTATCACTGATGCTGATCTTGATGCCAATCAATACTTCTATACGCAGTCTGAAGAAACATACCAGGCAGGATCACGAATCAAGTTCCTGTTGGAACAGGCCAAAAGATAGATTTCACATACACCCCACAAGAAAAACCCCGGGCTGGACTCAAATCCAGCCCGGGGTTTTTCTTGTGTATCCACTGACCACACTAAGAATCGTTTCCACAGGACCAAACCGACAAGTAACTTTAAACCACCTCAGCGCGAAAAAGATTGCCGCGCTCGCCCCGGTTGAATGGCTCCGCCTGCACTGCGTGTATTCAACTGGGTAAAAAGACTCGCTCGCAATGACACCTGACAGCCACAGATATGGTTACGCAGCACCAGTCCTTGCGAGCGGGCAAAGCGAGTGAAGCAATCTGTATGGCAAAAGCATAACTGGCTGAAGTTGTGAGTTATACGCTTCAAGTTACCTGTAAGATATATCCCTCTGGCCCGAGAATTCGACACACTATAGCCGCTTAGCTTAAAAGTAGTTTCTAACGTCCTGCTCCCTGAAATTGTATACAATATCTTCCATTTTTTTGGTAATTTTTTTGGCCTGATCTGTAGTCTGGTACACCTTTAAAACATACTTGTTCACTTCACTTTCAGCATTGGTAAGTTTATTCAGAAAAAGTCGAAAATCCCCTCCTCTGCTGTATGCATCCTTGACCAGAGACTCGTACGTTTTTCCTCTTGCCTGAAGGAGCTTGAGATAGTGGGCATACAGAATCTCAATCTCTTTGAGCTGTTTCTGGCAGACCCTCATCTCTTTATCATTAGCTGAATCCACCTGAGGAAAACATTTTTCAAGGCTAATTTCAGCCTTTTGCCCGGATTTTAATTCTTGCAGAGCCATATCCAGAGCTTTGTTTTTTGTATTCATAAAGTTTGCTGCAAAATCATGAATACTGTTTTTGTATTTCTGGATATTAAACATGTGATAAACAAAAAGAAAGGGCAGAAGAATCATCCAGACGGAAGTTTCCGGCTTGGGAATCAGCTCCTTGGCCAGCGTATAGGTAAAAATTTTCTCCTGACCGACAATTAATTCATTCTTTTCTTCAAGGGTTAAAGACAATTTTATTTCTCCTTATCATTTGAAAGCTTGTATTTATTCATACAATGGTCACTTACAATGTTACTGATTATTCTGGCAGCTACCCTGAAAGATCGTCAATGAACCTCTTGGCACAGTGAGCACATGGCTTATTGACCTCAGGGTTAAAAAAACTATTTCTGAACGCAAAATATTTCTGACTATTCCAGATTTCTGATAGAGACTGGTCTTTGATGCTGCCGAAATTAAGACCAGAAAAAGGATAGCGACCTGAACTAATATATCTGTCCAAATAAGTATCTTCAGGAAAGTCAGTATATACGCACGGCCTGATTAATCCGTCAACACTGGCATAGGCTGATTTTTGAATGTTTTCCGAACATGTTCTTCCTGAAAGATAGGGGTTATAAATGTGGAAGAAAACATTTTCCGGCTCATCCAGCTCATTTTGCATATTCTTGAGCCTGTCTTTGAGAAGTGCAAACTCATGTTTACTTTTTGCAAGATACATCTCCTGCTCCATTGCCGGATCCAGGGCCAGGGTAAGTCCGCTGATCACAATCTGATCAAGGCCCAGTGCATTCAAAAATTCCGGCAGCTTTTCAATATCATCAAGGTTAGATCCAAGCAGCATATAGGCTAAATGAATATGGGGCTTATCCCTGCCCATGGAGATTCTTACTTTATAAACTGTCTCAATGGCTGTAAGTACTTTTTTCCAGCTGGTTCCTTTTCTGATCCTATCGTTGGATTCATCAACTCCTGCCATTGACAGAGATAAAATATCCAGACCCTGGCCCACAAGACGCTTTATATTTTCCTCTGTGAGCAAAGTAGCATTACTTGTCAGTCCTGCTTTTGACCCTTTATTTTTAACTAAGTTCAGCATCTTAAAAAAATCCGGGTGAAGCATGGGCTCTCCCCAGCCCTGCAGATAAACCAAATCGGTCCTGGAAAAAGCAGGGGCCAGCGACTGAAAAACTTCCATGGGCATGTCCCTGCCCTTCCAGGTTTTTCGTAAACTCCAATGGGGGCAGTAAGTACAGGCAGCGTTACATCTACTTGTCACTCCCACCTGTATCCAATCCAATTGGGGGTAACCCTTAGATAAATATTTATTTAAAATCTTCATGATCTCATCTTTGCAATAACTGTTCTTCACTCGCTGTCCCATAACATGGTAAACAGCTTTTTCTTTACATGCCGGGAAAAAAGCTGATATTGTATTTGCGAAATCAAAAAGAACCATATATGTTTTGTAAAACATAATTTAAAAACAGGAGGGATACTATGGCCAGAATTCTTCGCATCAACACCAAAAACAAAAAAATTACAGAAGAAGACTTGGCGGGAGATTACGCAGGGCTTGGCGGAAGAGGGCTTACCTCTCGCATTGTACGCAAAGAGGTTCCACCAACGTGCCATCCCCTGAGCGCCCAGAACAAGCTGATAGTTGCTCCAGGCCTTTTGACCGGAACTACTGCTGCCAATACAGGCCGTATTTCTGTGGGAGGAAAATCTCCCCTCACTGGAACCATTAAAGAATCCAATGCTGGTGGAACCATGTCCCAAAAGCTTGCCAGGCTGGATATTATGGGCCTGGTCCTCGAAGATAAGCCAGATCCTGGATCAGATTTTCAAACCCTGTATATAAATAAAGAGGGTGCAAAGCTCATGGAAATTCCGGAAATATCCGGCCTGGGAACTTACGATGCATCCAAAAAACTCTTTGAGAAATTCGGCCAGAAGGTTGGAGTAATGGTCATTGGCCCTGCTGGTGAAAACACCAGGCTCGCTTCATCAATTCAGTTTACTGATCCCAAAGGCAATCCCTGCCGTGCAGCAGGCAGGGGCGGTCTTGGAGCTTTAATGGGTTCCAAAAAAATCAAGGCCATTGTTATTGATTCTGAAGACGCAAAAGCACCCGAAGCTGCAGATAAGGAAGCATTCAAGACCGCAGCCAAAAGATGGGCTGAAATCCTGGTAAACCATCCAGTTACAGGACAGGGCCTGCCATCCTATGGAACATCCATTCTCATTAACATTATTAATGAAGCCGGCACTCTGCCCACCAAGAACTTCCGTGACGGCCGTTTTGACAAGGCAGCTGATATCAGCGGTGAAAAAATGGTGGAAATTATCAACCAGAGAAAAGGCGTGGCCAAAGAAAGTTGCCACCCTGGATGTGTTATTCAGTGCTCCCAGAAATATTGCGATGAAAAAGGTGAATATCTTACATCAGGCTTTGAGTACGAGACTGTATGGGCCTTTGGCTCCAACCTGCTTATCAGCAATATGGATCATATAGCCATGCTTGATCGTCTATGCGATGATCTTGGACTGGATACCATTGAAACCGGAACCACCATGGCCATGGCTATGGAAGGGGGCGTTATCCCCTGGGGCGACGGTCAGGCAGCCATTGACCTGCTCAAAAGACTTTATGATCCCAAAGATTATCTCGGAGCAATCATCGGTAACGGAACATCCTTTGCGGCTGAAGCCTTTGGTGTGGACAGGGTTCCTGTGGTAAAGAAACAATCCCTGCCTGCTTACGATCCCAGAGCTGCCAAGGGTGTTGGTGTTACATACGCTACAAATCCCATGGGTGCTGATCATACAGCTGGCTATGCCATTTGCCAGAATATCCTTAAGGTTGGTGGTGACATTGATCCTCTGGGCAAGGAAGGCAACATCGAAGTCTCTAAAAACCTTCAGATTGCCACAGCAGCTGTGGATGCAACCGGATTCTGCCTGTTTGTGGCCTTTGCAGTTCTGGATACTGATGATGCTCTGGACACCATTGCAAAGCTGATCAGTGCCAGGTTTGGAATAGACTTTACAGCTGAAGATATCGGCAAAACCGGAATGGAAATACTTAAAGATGAGTTTTCTTTCAACCGGGATGCCGGATTCACAGCTGCCCATGATCAGCTGCCGGACTTCTTCATTAATGAAGAACTGCCTCCGCACAAGGTGAAATGGGATTTCACCGCACAGGAACTGCAAAAAGCAAAAGTTGATTTCTAAGATACCAGTCAAGCCTGGTGCAAAATAGAGTTTGCACCAGGCTTTTATCGAATAATTACTCGACCTTGAATAGGCCTCAACCAAAACCAGGGTACATATATGAAAATACAGGTTTCCTGCTTTGCAACTCTTTCCAAATACGCGCCTGATGACGGCAACCTTGATATTGAAAAAGGGGACACACCTGAACGTGTTCTTAAAAAACTGAGCATCCCTTCTGAAGAGGTCAAGGTAATCTTTGTAAACGGCCAGAGTTCCAAAAG
>JBHEPK010000027.1:6201-6728 GCA_046260325.1 Desulfonatronovibrio sp. | reverse complement strand
ATACATTGTTAAAAGAAAATGATCGTCTGGGAATATTTCCGGCAATTGGAGGGGGATAATTTTTGGAAAAACAATCCTTTATCACTGAGCTCAAAAATAATTCAAATGAACTCCCCAACCAGCCTTTTCAGACCATTGCAAGCTCATCCCTGCTCCAGATCGCTGACCATTTTAACCTGAGCCCGCATAAAGCTCAGATTATGGCACTTGAAGCTAAGATTCTCCCCAAAAGGTATCTGCTAAACATCCCTTCATTGTCCATAGAAAAACAAACCTTGCTGGCCAGAACCAGGGTTTTTCTGATTGGGCTTGGTGGACTCGGAGGATATATCCTGGAAATCCTGTCCAGATCCGGCATAGGCAGCTTCATTCTTGCAGACGGGGATCATTTTGAGGAAAGCAATCTTAATCGCCAGATACTGGGAACAACAGAAAACATTGGACAATCAAAGGCCCTTGAAGCTGCAAAAAGAATTAAATCTATAAACCCGTTCTGCAGCGCCCGAACCATCCCTGAATTTCTTGAC
>JBHEPK010000027.1:310-6191 GCA_046260325.1 Desulfonatronovibrio sp. | reverse complement strand
ATTCCACACTGCCTGCCTTTCTCCAGGGCGCGGACCTCGTGATTGATGCCCTTGGCGGAATTGAATTCAGACCAACCCTGCTCAATGAAGCCTCTAAGGCTGGCCTGCCTCTAATTACTGGATTTGTGGCCGGAACAACAGGCCTTGCCTCAACAGTTTATCCACAGGGAAAGTCTCCTGCAGCCTTCTGGCAGGGAGACAACTTGCATGGTGCTGAAAAAATACTGGGCAATATGGCCACCATAGTAAGCATGATTGCAACAATACAGGCCAGCGAAGTTTTCAGAATCATAACCAGGGAAACACCACGTCTAAGAGATAAGGTGCTGGTGGCTGATTCTGAGCACTTGACCTTTGAATTACTTGAATTGTAGTGTCTGATCTTCACTTTTTAATTCGCTTTATCCATAATATATTCAATAGATACCTTTGCCATCAAAAACTTTAACCACAATCAAACACTACCATGACCAAAAACCAGAACAAGACCACCGTAGTCCTGGCCACAAGAAACCAGGGTAAAGTCAGGGAAATAAACAAAATACTAAGCTCTATTTTGCCTGATATTGAAATCCAGGGACTTGATAAGTATCCTCAAATTGGTGAAATACCTGAAACCGGAGATACTTTTGAAGAAAACGCTTTGATTAAAGCCAGAACCGTTTCTGAACTAACCGGACTTATGGCCATAGCTGATGATTCAGGACTTTCAGTCCTGGCCTTGGACGGAGAGCCGGGTGTATACTCAGCAAGATACGCAGGAGAAAATGCAACTGATGAGGAAAATAACCTCAAACTCTTGAGAGAAATGAAAGACCTTAAGGGTGATAAACGAAAGGCCGCATTTATCTGCGTCATGGCTGCTGTCTCACCTGAGGGATCAGAACTCACTGTCAGAGGTGAATGGACAGGACTCATTGCCCACGAACCCCATGGTGACAAAGGTTTTGGATATGATCCATTATTTTATGACCCTGAACTCAATCTTAACAGTGCCCAAATGAAGCCGGATCAAAAAAACAGCCGCAGCCACAGAGGAAAGGCCCTTAAGAAATTAGCTGCCAACTGGGAAAAATTTATTGCCAGTTCACTATAAAAACGCATTGACCTATTTTTTGAGTCTAAAATTTAAGGAGACTACCGCATGTGTGGAATAATTGCCTATGCCGGACACAGGCCAGCAGTCCCTGTTCTTATCCAGGGCCTCAAAAGTCTTGAATACCGGGGATATGACTCATCGGGCCTGGCCTTTGTACATATGAACAAACTGCATCTTTTCCGGGCATCAGGTAAGCTTGAAGCCCTGGAATCCAAGCTGGATTCAGGACATATCCTCCATGCTACTTCAGGCATAGGCCATACCCGCTGGGCAACACACGGTCTGCCCAATGAAACCAATGCCCATCCTCATCTGGATGTAACTGCCAATTTAGCCCTGGTTCACAATGGCATTATTGAAAACTTTCAGGAGATAAAAGATAACCTTTCAAACCAGGGCGTGTGTTTTTGCTCAGAAACAGACACAGAAGTTCTGGTCTGCCTTATTTCCCACGGACTGCAGAAAAAAAAGGACATTAAAAAGGCCATCTCATGGACACTTGATCAGATTGAAGGATCATACGCCTTTGCCCTTATTTCCAAAGACCATCCAGGAACCATCTGGGCTGCGAGACAGTCAAGTCCATTGCTTTTTGGTGTGGGCACTGGTGAAAATTTCATTGCATCAGACATTCCCGCATTTCTGCCCTTTACCAAGGAAGTAGTATTTCTGGAGGACAATGAACTTGTTGAAATGAATGCTGACCAGTGGTCTGTTTACAATTCCTCAACCCTTGAACCTGTGACCAAGGAAGTGAAAACTGTTTCCTGGGATGTTCAGGCAGCAAAAAAAGGCGGCTTTAAGCATTTCATGCTTAAGGAAATCTTTGAACAGCCCAAAGTTATCAAGGATTGCCTTTCAGGCAGGATCAACCGCGAAGAGCAGAAAATAATCCTGCCTGAACTCCAGAATACTGCAGTACCCAAAAGGTTACACATTGTAGCCTGCGGTACATCCTACCACGCAGGACTCTGGGGGAAATACGTTATGGAGAGCATGGCCGGCATACCCGTTGATGTAGAGATAGCTTCTGAATTCCGCTACAAAACTCTGGTTCCTGATAAGAGTAAAATGTTCTTATTTATAAGCCAGTCCGGCGAAACTGCAGACACATTGGCAGCCCTGCGCTTAGTAAAGGAACAGGGATTTCCTGTGCTTGGGCTGTGTAATGTCGTGGGTTCCAGCCTTGCCCGTGAATCTCATACTGTAATCTATACCCAGGCAGGTCCGGAAATAAGTGTTGCCTCCACTAAGGCCATGTGCAGCCAGCTGGTGCTTCTTTTGCTCCTGGCCCTGTACTGGACAGAAAAAAATAATCCCGAAGAAAAAAACAACATTTCAGAAGCAATAAAGTCATTTTCTTCTTTGCCCGATGTTCTTGAAAAAGAACTTCCGGGCCTGCAAAGCCGGATCATGGCCATAAGCAGGGACTACTCCTATGCCAGAAGCTTCTTCTTTCTGGGAAGGGGAATTTACTACCCCATGGCCTTGGAAGGGGCTTTGAAACTTAAAGAGATTTCATATATTCATGCAGAAGGTTATGCAGCCGGGGAGCTCAAACATGGTCCCATTGCATTAATTGACGAAGAGTTTCCCACTTTTGCCATTGCACCTTCTGACCATCTCCTTGGCAAAATCAAGTCAAATCTGAAAGAAATTCAGGCAAGAAAAGGAAAAATAATCGCCTTGACCCAGACAGGATCAGGATTAAATGTAGACGATGAATTGCAGATACCAGAAACATGGGGGCCTTTGAACAGTTTTTTTATTTTGCCGGCCTTGCAGCTTTTTGCCTATGAAACAGCTGTGTACCTGGGAAAAGATGTTGACCAACCCAGGAATCTGGCCAAAAGCGTAACCGTAGAGTGAGTATGATTAGAAAAATATATTTTTTAATTGTTTTGACTATGCTCTCACTTTCAATGCTGACGAGTGAGGGCCATGCTGATTTTCAAAAAGGCGTGCGCGATTTCAATGCCCTTAAACAAAACGATAACAGGGCACAATATCGCTCCCACTGGATAGATATTGCTGAAATTTTTCAACGCTCTTTGCGGGCTGACCCCAAAGGAGAAAATGCTCCTGAGTCTCTGTTTTATCTGGGTCGTACATATGAAGAACTGGGCAAAAGGTCATTTTTAAGGTCAGACTTTGAAAAGGCTGAGCAGTATTATGACCAGGTTATTAAAAATTTTCCCAAAAGCACACGAGGAGATGAAGCCCAGTTCAGAAAAGCGGGGATTCATCTTAACCATTACAATGATTCTGCCCAGGCCTACTTAGAATATCTTAAAGTAGTTTATAATTTTTCCAATGGAAGTATGCGCTCCAAGGCTCAGGAAGTCTTAAAAGAACTGGACCAGGCCAACCTTGAAAAAATCAAAAAGAGTTCAGGAAGTACGCCTGCCCCCACGGTATCAGAAAGTCCTTCTCAAGAAACTCAACCTTCTCCCATTGAGTCCAGAACTATTGAGGATGAATCTCCTGCATATTCATCACTGCCCCCATCTCCATCAATTTCTTCCACAGAAAAAAATCCTGATTCATCTAAACATGCTCAACTTGTTAAAATAAGACACTGGAGCAATGATGAGTATACCCGAGTTGTCCTTGATCTGGATAATCAGGCTGACTACTACCACAAGCTGCTCAAACCTGATCAGGAACTGGGCACACCACACAGACTGTTTATTGATCTGAACCAGACACAGGTCGCTGAAAGTACTCCCAGGGAAGAGAACGTAGCCGATGGAATCCTCAGAAGAATAAGATCAGCCCAGCATACCCAGGATAAATCCAGAGTTGTCTTAGATATTCAGGATCTGGATAATTTCAGGGTTTTTGCCTTAGAAAATCCTTTCCGGGTGGTTGTTGATGTCTATGCTCCTGAAAAGCAGGCTCCACGTCCAGTTCAAACCAGTGATGCCATTGCTCAGGTCACTCTTGATGCTGAAAATAAAGACATGACTGCCAAAAGTCTGGTGGAACAGCTTGGCCTCAAAGTGAAAACTATAATGATTGACGCAGGACATGGAGGAAAAGATCCCGGGGCTGTGTACAAGGACATCCTTGAAAAAAACATTGTTTTGAAAATGTCTAAGGTTCTCGGCAATATGCTCAAAGAAAAGGGTTTTGAGGTCCTGTACACCAGAACCACGGATGTGTTTGTCCCCCTGGAAGAACGAACAGCCATGGCCAATTCGAAAAACGTAGACCTGTTTATCTCTGTGCATGCAAATGCTCATCGCAACCGCAAGATCAGAGGGTTTGAAGTCTACTATCTCAATTTTGCCCAGACCGAGGATGCAATGCGTGTGGCAGCAAGGGAAAATGCTATTTCCACCCAAAAGATATCAGACCTGCAATACATTCTCACTGACCTGATGCTCAGCTCCAAAATCAATGAATCCCGTGAACTGGCAACTAAAATTTATGGAGTAACCATAGACCATGTTCGTTCAAAATATTCAGGAGTCAATGATAATGGTATCAGGCAGGCGCCTTTTTATGTACTCATGGGGGCCAGAATGCCGTCAATCCTTGTGGAAATGGGATATATGACCAATGACCAGGACTTAAAGCTGCTGCTCTCGGACCAATTCATCAACCATATGGCAGGGGGATTGACCAAAGGTATCGTTTCTTATCGCGAAAAGATAGAGAAGTTTGCCCGATTGGATTAACAGGATGTCTAATAATAACTTTTTCAACACACTGTTAATTCTGTTTCCTGTATTCTTACTTTTCAAAGGACATTGAAGCGCGTCTCTGCACTCCTCCCAAAACCTCTCCATCCCAGGAAGCATTATCCTCCACAGGCTCAACATGAATAGTTACCTGAGATTTTGGGAGTCTGCTTTCAATATCCTTTTCAATTTTACAACAGATAGTATGTCCTTCTTTTATGGTTTTTTCACCCGGAAGGAGCAAATGAAAATCAATAAATCTGCGTGAACCCGATTTTCTCGATCTAAGTCCGTGATATTCTCTGTCATTACCAGCATGATTGAGAATGGATTCTTCAACAATTTTAATTTCCCTGTCAGGAAGAGCGACATCCATCAAACCTTTCAGGGACCTTTTAATCAGACTGAATCCGGATCTGGTAATATTCAAGGCCACCAGCACAGCTATTAGAGGATCCAGAATAACCCAGTCAGGTTTGATCATGATGATTCCTATGCCCACCACAACTCCGGCTGAAGTAAACACATCTGCCATGAGATGTCTGGCATCACCCTCAAGGGTAATGGAGTCAAAATGCGATGCTGCCCTGAGCATTATCCTGGCTACAATCAGGTTGATAAGACCGGCCGCAACAGAAATACCAATCCCCCAGCCAAGGTTTTCCAAGGGTACCGGATTAACCATTCTGGACAGGGCGGAGTAGACTATTCCCCCTGCTGCAACGAGTATCAATCCTCCTTCCAACCCTCCAGCAAAATACTCTGCTTTATCGTGTCCATAAGTATATTTATTGTCAGCCGGCTTAAATGCTATGGTCAAGGCAATAACTGCAACAATACTTGCAGCAAGATTGACAAAAGTCTCCATGGCATCTGAAAGGAGGCCCACTGACCCTGTAATCCAGTAAGCTCCGAATTTGAGCCCCAGAGTCAATAAAGAAGCCAGCACGGACAAAAAAGCCACGTTTCTTGGCATTTGCATTTATCCTGTTCAGGTTGTCAGGTATATGATTAAGAAGTGCAATAGCTTGCCTTATAAGTAACTAAAATCATTTAAGCAATAAATTCAGAATATTATGGTTTTGCCATACAGAGG
>JBHEPK010000027.1:0-303 GCA_046260325.1 Desulfonatronovibrio sp. | reverse complement strand
TTGAATACACGCAGTGTAGGCGGAGCCATTCAACCGGGGCGAGCGCGGCAATCTCTAACGCGCTGAGGTAATTAAAAGTTACTTGCAGGTTTGATCCCGGTCCGCCCGGGTGAGACGCTTACAAAACAATGATATTCATTGACAAGCATAATCTAATCTGAAAAATTTTACATTAGCAGCGTGTTGAAAAGGTCCTTACTCAACAGGCTGCTACCCCTTTATTAAAAAAACAGCCATTATCATGTATAAGTATTGAAAATGGTACTAATTAATGACCTTCAAAAGAAAGAATTATGTCTAAAT
>JBHEPK010000269.1:0-2066 GCA_046260325.1 Desulfonatronovibrio sp. | reverse complement strand
ATTGTCTGCAGCAATAAATTCCACTGCAGAGTCAAGGTTGAGCAATGCCTTGCGTGACCACCAAATCCGCACTTGCTCCCCACCTGCGGAATTGAGCGGCAGCCTTCTCATGAGTTGCAATTTCTCCGTTTTCCACTTCCTTCAGTCCGTCCTTAATCTCCTGGACTAACCACTCCTCATAACCCAAAAAATGGTTAATCGCCTGATTTATAACCCAGGATCTGGATCGGCTCAACTCTGCTGCTAAAACATCAACCCGATTCAAGACATTATCGTTTATCCTAACAGTGGTTGCTTTCATCTTTTTCACCCCATTATTATATCTGGACAGTCAAAAGTTCTTTTGGAACATGCTGATTTCACGAATCATATCAATCAACAAAAAGAACCTGATCTGTTTGCTTTTTGTCTTAACGTTGAACCTTGAACTCTCAAGTTTATATGTATTCATTAAGAATACATATGTGTACATATAAAAGTCAACAGTATAGTCTGAGATAGCATACAATCGTTCCTGAGAGTACAGAAAGGGTGTTCAGAACCGAAACGCCACTGGCCTGGAGTATGGAGAAAATATTGGAAAATCTGGCCATAGCTCCTTTCTGAAAGACAGGCCCGATTATGGGCAGCCTCAAAAGCAGCCAATCTCTTTGATACTCTTATTGCTCCAATGCTCTGCGTTGGAGCATTTCTTGACCGCTCCTGCGGTCTTTTAAGATTAAGAATGGACGCATAGCGTCCGAAGAACGTTCCCACGCAGAGCATGGGAACGATAACTGACAAGATATAGATTCCCATGTTCTGCCAAGTCTCTTGTAAAATGAACAGCCAATCATCTTCACATATCGCGCTTGACGCGAAGTGTGAAGATGATGTTTACATATTGCGTCAAGCGCGAAGTGTGAAGATGATTGCTTGTCACTCACAAGAAGAATTGAGGATATTGTATACTGACCTGCGTGAAATACTTAACCTGCCTTCAAAATACTGGAATAAAGAAGAAAATAATCTTAAATGCTGCCAAAAAGAAAGACTTCTATGGCAGGGGTGACATTGTAAAATGAGAAAAACCTACATCAGGTGGGTCAAAATTTGTGGGGAACTTCATCTATCCCCAGGCTGAACCTGGCTGCGTCTATGTGGTTACGGTTTGACAAACAAGCATGATGGCTATAATGATAGCTATAAATTTAAGGGATAAGCTGATTGTTTGACAGTGCCGTATAAAAATATTATTTATGCCGTACAGCAATTGCTTATGGAGGAATATATGCAGACCAGCAAACTTACCATCAGACTGCCTAAAGATGATCTGGAATTTGCCAAAGAATATGCCAGACAACATGGTGTGAGTCTGACTCAGCTTGTTAACAGGTATTTTCAAAGCATCCAAAATGCAACGCAGAACGTAACCCATGCTGAAGTGCAGAAAATTACCGGGTTGATCCCACAAGACATTGATCTGAATGAATACCTGCAGCATATTGAGAAAAAACACTCGTGAAAGTTGTTGTTGACCTGAATGTGCTGCTGGATGTTGTTCAGAAGAGGGATAAGTTTTACTTTTCTTCGGCTGTAGTCCTGGAGGCTGTTGTCGAGAAAAAGGTTCATGGATTTATTCCCGCACATCTGATAACTACTCTTTATTACCTCACAGCAAGACACAGTTCCAAAGAAAACGCAGACCTGTTGATCCAATGGATATTGACTCATTGCGAGATAGGAGCGGAAAGCAGGCAGGAATTCTTGACGGCCATCCAACTTGGCTTTCCAGATTTCGAGGACGCAGTAGTGGCCGGAGTAGCCAAATCTCATCAATGCGAGTTCATCATCACCAGGAACATTAAAGATTTTAAAAATTCTCCTGTCCAGGCCATGACTCCAGAGGAATTCATTGTCCAGTTTTTACAACATAACGCTGATGGGCATGTCTTGTGACCCGCTCATTTCGCGTTTGACGCATTATTAGAGATCATTTCCTTTACACTTTCAGCCATGCTGGAAATGTATAGAATAGCTATAAACTTATACATATTGTGCGTGGCTGAAAGTGTATAAGTTAAAGG
>JBHEPK010000268.1:0-2067 GCA_046260325.1 Desulfonatronovibrio sp. | reverse complement strand
GGAATGACGGAAAAGGGCTGCTGCCTGCTTTAAGCGTCACTCCGGACCAGATCCTGGGTTCAGGTCTTCTTATTCAATCTTGTGTATAGTTACCATTAATATTGCAAATTAACATAGCTCTATTCTCCCTTGTATTGAATTCATGAATAGTTTGTCAGAGTTTTAATCAGGATAATCTATTGGACTCTTATTTGAAATTCCTGCTACTGATTGTCTGATTTGCAATCAATAAATACAATCGGAGGTAGCAAAGGATGAGTGAACAGTACAAGGAAATGTGGGAAAGGTTGAATCTGGATATTACAGCCCATGATGGACTTTTGGAGGTGCTCGGTAAATTTTACAATGATATTTATCTGTCCCAGGATGGCAGACTTAAGGGCATGGAGTACATGGATTTTGTGCTTTCTGAAGTCCATGGACTCCGGATCAAGGAAATTCAGGAAGCCAAGGCTCAGGGGCGAAAAGTCGTTGGTACTTTCTGTATCTTTGTTCCTGAAGAAATTACTCTCGCTGCAGGGGCCGTTCAGATTGGAATATGCTCCGGAGCTGAAGTAGGCAGCGAGGCTGCGGAAAAGATTCTTCCCAGAAACACCTGCGCTCTAATTAAATCGTTCGTGGGCTTCAAACTGGCCAAACTCTGTCCGTATATTGAATCCTGTGATATGATTGTTGGTGAAACCACCTGTGACGGCAAGAAAAAGGCTTACGAAGTATTTGAAGAATATGCCCCTGTCTATGTAATGGAAATCCCCCAGATGAAACAGGAAACAGACCGGGATATGTTAAAAGCTGAAGTCTGGCGATACCTGAAAAAGATTGAAGAATTAACCGGCAAAAAGATAACTGCCCAGGACTTGAAGAAATCCATCCTGACAGTTAACGCCAGAAGAAAGGCTTTGCAGCGATTAGATAAGCTTCGGGAAGCAGTACCCACTCCAATTTCCGGGCGTGATGCTCTGCTCATTCATCAGATAAGCTTTTATGATGATCCTGAAAGATTTACAGCAAAGATAAATGAACTTTGTGATGAAATTGAGTCACGGGTTCAGCAGGGTAAAGGCATCACCACCAATGGAACAAAAAGACTCATGCTCTCAGGATGTCCCATGGCTGTCCCCAACTGGAAACTGCCCTTTGTTGTTGAATCTTCCGGGGCGGTTATCATTGCTGAGGAATCCTGTATAGGAGACCGCAACAAGCGGGATCTTGTTGATGAATCAGGAGATACCCTGGAAGAACTGGTAGATAATATTGTTGACAGGTATTTCATGATTGATTGTGCTACCTTTACTCCGAATTCAGAACGGCTGGACAATGTTCTCAGAATGGCCAGGGAGAAAAAAGTTGACGGTGTGATTCATTACGGACTTCTTTTTTGCCAGCCTTATGGTATCGAATCCCTGAAAGTAGGAAACGCCCTCAAGGAAGCCGGAATACCAATGCTTAGTATTGAAACTGATTACAGCATGGAAGATATTGAACAGCTTAAAACCAGAGTTGAAGCTTTTGTGGAGATGTTGGAATAATATGAGCTCAAGAATATCAGGGGACCTGGCCGGATTAGATATAGGCTCAAGATCAATCGAGCTCGTAGTTCTAAAGGACGAAAAGCCGGTTCATTTCGTCCGGGTTCCCACCACATACGACCCCCTGGAACAGTGCAGGATCATATTGCGTGATCTGGATATCCCTTTGATTGTGAGTACAGGGTATGGCCGCAAGCTGTTTGCTGAAAATTTTGGAATGGATAATATACGAACCATTACTGAAATTCAGGCTTACGCCCTTGGAGCTTCATATCTGTTCCCTCAAGCCAGAACTGTTCTGGATATTGGGGGCCAGGATACCAAGGCCATCTCTGTTCTGGAAAATGGAAAAACTGCCAGGTTTGAAATGAATGACAGGTGTGCAGCCGGAACTGGAAAATTTCTGGAATATATGGCTGTAGCACTACAGGTTCCCATAGAGGAATTCGGTGATTTCGCCCTTTCCGGCACTAAAAAAACTCCCATTGGGAACATGTGTACTGTTTTTGCCGAAACAGAAGCCACATCTCTTATGGCC
>JBHEPK010000267.1:1762-2079 GCA_046260325.1 Desulfonatronovibrio sp. | reverse complement strand
ATGAATTGCAGATCGTCATGACCACCCCCGGGGTCAATAGATCTTCTTTGATTACAATTATTACAGGTTTTTCAGGGATGGGTACGGCAAAGATTTTGCACTGCAAAGCATCAGGGATGATCGGTTTGCGGACCCTGGCAGGGAAGAGTATGAGAACTTTATGGCTACTTTTTCCACTCTGGAATCCAAAATCAAGGATCATACCCTGCTGTTGAAGCAGGGGGCAAATGTCTGGTACCCAAGAGTTCTGCCTGCCCGGCCTTTGCTTGCCTTTATGGGCAACACCGTGGCTGATCCTCAGTATGAAGGCCCATGGG
>JBHEPK010000267.1:300-1752 GCA_046260325.1 Desulfonatronovibrio sp. | reverse complement strand
TAGAGATATCCAAAGCCAATATCATCCCTGATCTCTGCCTGTTTGAACATATAGATACACCGGATTCGCCGGTTAATCTGCTTATCGGCAGCCGAAAGTTTGCTGAAGGCTGGAACTGTTTCAGGGTCTCGGTTATCGGGCTCATCAATCTGGGAGCCACCAAAGGCAACAAGATCATACAGATATTCGGCAGGGGAGTAAGGCTGCACGGGCAGAGCGGAGATGGGAAGCGCCGGCATGCTGAACATATAGAATACTATAAATTATTTCTTGCATCACAGTTTGCATCACAGCTCTTTTTTACACAAAAAAGGGGTTACGATTTTCACCGTAACCCCTTGAAATTTATGGTCGGGAAGACAGGATTTGAACCTGCGACCCCCTGCTCCCAAGGCAGGTGCGCTACCAGGCTGCGCCACTTCCCGTCAAAAGAGATTCTATATGTTTAGTTGCTGGTTGTTGTCAACAATAAAGTTCTATTTTTCTGAAAGCAGACTGACCATCTGTTCATGCAGGGTTCCATTGGAACCTAATATTTCATGCATGCCGGGTTTGTATGGGCTGCCATCAAAGGTACTTATCTTTCCTCCGGCCTCATTGATAAGACATACTCCTGCTGCAGTGTCCCATGGTTTAAGGCCCATTTCGTAAAACGCGTCAAAGCGTCCTGCAGCTGTATAGGCCAGGTCTGTGGCAGCAGACCCGCATCTGCGCACGCCTCTCGTGCTGGTCAGTGCGTTTCGCATATATTTGATAATGACATCAATATCTTTGAGCAAAGAATAGGGAAATCCTGTGGCAATTAAGGCCGGTTTCAGGGTTTCAGTTTTTGAGACACTGATTTTTTCATTGTTGCAATGAGCACCTTTGCCTTTGGCTGCCCAGAACATTTCTCTTAGAATGGGCAGATAGATAATACCCAGATCAACATCCTCGCCGGTCCACAGTCCCACAGAAATGGCCACAAAAGGTATTTTGTGGGCAAAGTTGGTAGTTCCGTCTACAGGATCGATTATCCAGGTCGGGCCTTGTGCCAGGGCTGTTTCAGATGCAGATTCTTCTGCTAAGAAGTCTGCCTGGGGCAGGATGTTTTGAAGAGATGTTTTGAGCTCTTCCTCTACTGCCACATCAGTATCAGTGACCAGGTCAATGGGCCCTTTGTACCTGATGTTTCTTGGCTTATCCCATGCGGAAATAATGAGTTCTCCTGCCTGGTGTACTGCCTGGATGGCATCATTGATGAATTTGTCGGTCATGTTCATATTTGCTCCAAAGAGTTTTTTGTCACGAAAGTGCACTAAAATACATTAAAAAAGTTACAAGAAAGCAGCTTATATCTCTGACCTTTTGTTTTCACAGGGGGCAGGCTCTGAAGAGACAAGGTTTTACAGTGCGTTAGGATAATTTTCCTGCCTCCCATTCTGCCTGTGCTTCTTCGAGCTGCTTCTTTAG
>JBHEPK010000267.1:0-252 GCA_046260325.1 Desulfonatronovibrio sp. | reverse complement strand
CTGGATTATAAGTTGAAAAATCTAAAGAAATTATTTTTAGAAAGGTGATTTATTAATTTTTTGTCACCAGTCCAAAGCAGACCGTCAAGGTGAATTGTCAGAGCAACGTGGGGAGCATCTGCCGGGTCAATGTCTTTACAGAGACTGTAGGCTTGCTGTCTTGTTTTTTGAGTAATAAGACTTTCTTTGCAAAGGTTAATGTTTTTAAGAATTGTATAAAGCCAGCGAATTATCTTGTCCTCATCAAGTTTA
>JBHEPK010000266.1:0-2082 GCA_046260325.1 Desulfonatronovibrio sp. | reverse complement strand
TGCGAGCGAGTCTTCGAGCGCGGCAATCTCTCTCGCGCTGAGGTAATTTAAAGTTACTTGCAGGTTTGATCCCGGTCTGCCCGGGTGGGACGCTTCTAAGTAATTTCATAAAAACCTTCATCCCGGATCAGGTCCGGGATGAAGGTTAAAACAGGCTGATACCCCTTTTTTCGTCATTTCAGAGAAAGCCGGAATCCAGGATTAAAGAGGTGTGAGTCACCAGCATGCTGACCTTGCAGCATGGTGAATAGATACAAAATTAGATAATTTGTGCTGAACAGATACTTTTGAAATAGTAATTCTTGAAGTAATCAGAAATATTGACAAAATGATAACATAATGTATGTGTCCAATGTATGTGGTTGATTTGGAGGTGCTGTATGGTACGAACACAAATTTATCTTACTGATAAACAGCGTGCTGAACTTGGAGTAATTTCAAGAAATTCAGGAAAGAAACAGAGCGAAATAATTCGTGAGGCTATAGATCGTCTAATCGATCAAATTGGTCAAAATCAAAAAAAAACAGCATTAAGGGATGCTGCAGGAATCTGGAAAGACCGTGATGACCTGCCTGATTTCAGGGCAATAAGATCTGAGTGGGACAGGTGATGGACATGTCCGATGCAGTGCTTGTAGATACTGATGTACTGATTGATTTTCTTCGCGGCTACGATAAGGCAATTACTTTTATAGATAAATTTTCTCCTCGCATTATCCTTTCTTCAATAGTTGTCGCTGAATTGTACGCTGGAGTGAAGGGGAATAATGAATTATCTGTACTGAACAATTTTGTATCTCTTTTCCGCATAGTACCTATAGACGCTGATATTGCAAAGGCCGGAGGGTTGTACAAACGAGATTTTGGTAAATCCCATGGAGTTGGACTGGCAGATGCGATTCTGGCCGCTACAGCAAAAATAAAGAATGCAAAATTAAAAACCCTGAATGTAAAGCACTATCCCATGATTTCAGGGCTGAAGCCCGCATATAAAAAATGATCCTGTCCATCCTGCCTGCCTGGTTAAATCTCTTCTCTTTTAATCTGGATTAGTCCTGTCTAAGTTTCTTTTTTTCTGACAGGGTTTGAGCTGTAAGTCATTAAACCATCTAAGACACAAAGGAGCAGAGTTATTCTTAAATACCATCTTTTCCTTTCTCCATCTCCTCATCTGTATCTGACCACCAAATACAATATTAAAAATGATTTGCTATCCCCTGTTATTAAACATCTGGGTGTGGGCATAATCCGTATTAGAAGGAATTTTTAATGAAAAAAAATCTCTACTCTTTTGACAAGCCCCTCTTCGAGCAGGAATTGAATGAACTGGCAGATTTTCTTGATGACATTCCCCATGCCATGAATTTAGAATCCATGGACGGCTTCCTGGCAGCAATAACCTGTTCTCCTGAAATAATCATGCCAATTGAATTTCTGGATTATATCTTTGGGCAGGACTATGAATTTGAGGGTGCTGAACAGGCTGAAAAGTATGTTGGTTTGATCCTGAGGCACTGGACTTCCATTGCAGGTCAGCTGGATAATAATGATATTTTCAAACCAGTTTTGCTTGAGCAGGATGATAGATTAATTGGAAATGAATGGGCTGTTGCTTTCCTGTTTGGTGTGCATTTATTCGAAGAATACTGGAAAGAATTGCTTGAGGACAAAGAAGGATCAGAGCTTTTTTTTGCTGTTTTTATACTTGCCCATGAAAACTCCCCTGATCCTGAGATGCGCCCGGAACCCCTCAATTCTGAACAGCGAACTGATATTCTGGACCTGCTGGCACTTAGTATCCCCAGAATTTATGCGTATTTTGCTGAGAACAGGGCAACCTGTGCTAAAGGTCACGTAAAGTCCGTTACTTTTGAGCGTCCAGTCCGGAAAATCGGCAGAAATGAACCATGCCCTTGCAAAAGCGGCAGGAAGTACAAAAAGTGCTGTGGTGGTAACTAAGCTGCTTGCGGGAGAACAAGATTATTTTTACATGAAAGGCAGTGCTCTGGTGTACCTTGAGGCCCGTCAGCGCCTGGAGATTATTCAATTACTCCTCTTGGGGCGCCGAGTTCACGCAGAAGA
>JBHEPK010000265.1:1873-2117 GCA_046260325.1 Desulfonatronovibrio sp. | reverse complement strand
GGTTTTCCCCAACCGGTATCAGCGAGAGGAAGATGCACGTCTCCAGGCTTCAGATCATGCCAGTAGGCAGCTGTAGTCCAGTGTCCCAGGGGGTAATTATGGGTATGTTCAACCATTTTGGGAGGACCGGTAGTTCCGGATGAAAAAAAGATAAGTAAAGGGTCATCTCCGCCTGGCTTATCTTCAACAATATATTCAGAACTCTCCTGAGCAGTTATTTCTCTATAACCAAACCAGCCTTTTG
>JBHEPK010000265.1:0-1697 GCA_046260325.1 Desulfonatronovibrio sp. | reverse complement strand
AGCAAGCTTTGATGATTCTTCAGAAAAAAACTTAAGATTGTAATCCTCTCTCTGTCCTGCATCATCTATATGAATCATGGCCAGATCATCAGGATTAGACTGAGCATTTTTATCAATAACATCAAAGGCAAAATTGAAATTCTCAGGAATATCTAATTTAAAACGTTTTAAAAAATCTTCATAATCAGTAAATTTTTCTTTTTTGAACATTTGATTCCTCACAACTATAATATTACATCAATAAATTCAGCATCCTGACCATCAAGTCCACGCAGAGCATGAGGAGTTCTTGAAGTAAAATACAAGCTGTCTCCGGACTCAAGCACCAAAACCTTATCACCAAGACGAATTTCAAGTTTGCCCTTGAGAATATATATAAACTCCTGACCTGGATGCTCATTAAAGGTAATCTCGGATTCATCCTTGGGTGGAACCCTGACTACAAAAGGTTCCATCCTGCGCCCTGTAAAACCATACGCCAGGCTTTTGTAACTATAGTCCTTTCTGCGATCAACGCTCATTCCCCTGCCCTGCCTGACCAGGGCATAGTTATGCAAATGGGCTTCTGATCCGGAAACAAGAACAGTCAAATCAACATTGCACAGCTTTGCAACTTCAAACAGATAACTTACAGGGATCTCCATACTTCCTGATTCGTAGAGACCAACTTTATCAGGCTCAAGATCAAGTTTCTCAGCCATTTCTTCTGGACTGAAATCCATGGCTTCACGCAGACCTTTCAAACGTCTGGCAATTTCCACGTATGCTGGTGTTTCTTGGGACATTAAGCACTCCTCGTAATATAGTTTAATATCTGAAAATCATTTTCCAGATGGGTGCATATTAAAATCAGGGATTTTTTTCAATAGGAAGGAAAGAGATCAAAAAAGACAGGAATTTGACCTGCTCTCTTGGTTTGCTGCGAAACCAGGTCAATGAACTGTCGAATAAATAAGTCTGACAGCAAGCTCAAATGCCCTGTTGAGACTTGAAGGATTGGCCTTGTTAGTGCCAACCAGATCATAGCCTGTGCCATGATCAACTGATGTCCGTATAATGGGCAATCCCAAGGTTACATTAACAGACTGACCAAACTCAATTAGCTTCAAAGGTCCGAGTCCCTGGTCATGATACATGGCCAGCACAGCGCTGAATTCTCCTTTGCAGGCCCTGGCAAAAACTGTATCCGCAGGAAAAGGTCCCTGGGCGTCAATGTCCAATTGTCTGGCTCTCTCAATGGCAGGCATGATAATAGTTTGTTCTTCATTGCCGATTTTTCCCTGTTCGCCTGCATGAGGATTAAGACCGCATACTGCAATGGGGGCGGTAAAGCCTGATTTATCCAGGAAATCTCTGGTTAATTGCAGGCAATGAATTATTTTATCCTGGGTAATAAGGTCGGGTACAAGGCGCAGAGGAGGATGAGTAGTTACCAGACTGACCCTTAGACGCTTACCACATAGATGCATGCAGATGTTTTCGTCAGGGACATTGAAATAGTCAGCCAGAAACTCAGTATGACCGCCAAAAGCAAAGCCGGCATCAAGCATAAAAGCTTTATTCAGGGGACCGGTTACAAGGGCCTGGGCAAAGCCGTTCTTTAAAAGACCACAGGCCAGATTCAAACTTGTTCCGGCAGCAAAGCCACCAGCAGGATCTCCTTTTCCGGGGATGTATGTCTGGCCGTCTAAGGATGG
>JBHEPK010000264.1:0-2117 GCA_046260325.1 Desulfonatronovibrio sp. | reverse complement strand
GAAAAAGTCATTATTAGACAGGCTGTTCAAAAATTCCAAGTGCAAGAAGCAAAAAAAGTTCAAGGTCGCGGCGTATTTATGATACGTAAGAGTTTGAACTTTTTGAAGCGACGCAGCAATTGGGAGATTTTCAACAGCCTGTCAATGCTAACGCGGGCATTAAACAACAGCCAGAAGTCAATTTTTTTTGATGTACCCCTGACCAATGGCGAGGGACAGCGCCT
Organism: Desulfonatronovibrio sp.; assembly: GCA_046260325.1. GTDB lineage: Bacteria > Desulfobacterota > Desulfovibrionia > Desulfovibrionales > Desulfonatronovibrionaceae > Desulfonatronovibrio. Next base: position 1,893 of record JBHEPK010000264.1, on the reverse strand, counting down.
GAAAAAACCTGGTAGCGCTATCTACTTTATGAACATCTTGAGCATCCAAATTTATTATGGTCTTTTGTAAATAAGTTGCTCCAAACTAAAAAAGGAATATGCATGTCTGAAAAAATTGCCTTTGGCCCCTACTTGAAGAAAATTGAAGAGATCTGCCAACCACTGTCCCGAGAAGAACTGCAGGAAATAATTATATCTCTGGCCAGGGAAGCGCGGGTTCATGAGCGCAGCTCTTTTATTGAGAAATTAGAATCGTGTTTGCCTGGTGGGCAGAGAGAACAGAATCCTGCCCTGGTTGATGAAGATATTCTCGACTGGATTGAGGCCCTCAAAGAAAGCATCTTAGAAAGGATCGAGCTTATAGAGGACGGTGAATATCAAGACCTTGAAGATTTTGATGGTTACGGTTCATTTGATGACGAGCCTGAAGATATCAGTGAAGAACAGATGGATGAACTGGAAAGCTATTTTGATGATGCAGATGAATATTTTTTAAACGGCAAACTGGAAACAGCCGGAAAAATTTATGAGGCTTTGTTTGCCCTTATTGAAGAAACAGAGATTAAACATCTTCTTTTTGAGATGAACATTCTTGAAGACAGGGCCCGCTACTGTCGCTGTGTATATGAATTAACAGCAGGGCCACACAGGGTTGACGCATTTCTAAAAGTCATGGATCCGGACTTTGAAGATTCTGCTCTGACATCTTCGAGAGATGTTTATCCTGCTCTTAGAGATGTAATAGACACTTTGGCTGAGCCACTGCCTGATTTTGAAAGCTTTTTGCCAGAGTGGGAAGCTATTCTGTCGCAACCGGGTATACCCGGATTTAGAAGGGCCAGGCTGTGGCTGGAGGCGGTTAGTTTCAGAAATGATTTTGAAAGAATCAGCGAGATGGCCAGGCAATGGGGTGATCAACAGCCATATGGATATATATTCTGGCTTGAGCAGCTTAAGCAAGGTAAGTCCTGGAAAGAGGCCGCAGATGTTTCTAAGGAGGCCCTGAACATCATAAGCCCTGGAAGACAAAGGGAAGAAATTGCCAGCCATCTTATTCGAGCAGGTGAACAGCTTAATGATAAAGAGATGGTTCTTGAAGGTAAAAGGGAGCTTTTTTTCTCAGCTCCAGCTTATAAATCCTTAGTTGTATTCATTAATGAAGCAGAGAAAAGTAATCTTAGGCAGCAGGAGCTGGACAAGGCTGTTGCTTATCTGAATACCGCCGAGGACGTAATATATTTACAGGAAGACATGTATATTACAGCTTTGATTATGGCTGGTAGAATAAAAGAAGCGTTTACAAGCTCTAAAGATTCCGCGCCATTTGGCTGGTCACTTAAAAGTTTCACTGGATTGCTGTTTGGCAGTGTCCTTTATCTGCACAGTAAGATGAATGATGAATGTTCAGTTACACATACTATTATACAAGACTACGCGGACAGAGATTTTTTTGGAATATTTGATTATGATTTTTCTGATCAGAATGATTTTGAAGGAGAGTGTCTGAGGCAAGTCATGCAGGGATTGTCTATGTCCAAACTATCAGACGCGGAACTGAAAAAGTATTTTAAATGGTCAGTAGAGCTTGGAGAGAAGAGGGTCAATCATATTGTCAGCAATAAATTCCGCAAGGCCTACCACAGGGCAGCCAAGGTGCTTGTGGCCCTGGCTGAGGCATATGCAGCCAATGGTGATAACAAAAACGCAGCTTCAATACTGAAAAAATATTATTATGAACTGTTCAACCGCTTCAGTGCCTTTAGAAGTGAAGTCAGGGATGTGCTGGGGAGGTCTGAAATATTGAAAAAGAAATCCATTGGAGTGTAATTTTTATGTCCGATGGTTATGCTTACCAGATGTAACCTCCCACAGGGGTAACTGACTGTTGAAAAT
>JBHEPK010000263.1:467-2124 GCA_046260325.1 Desulfonatronovibrio sp. | reverse complement strand
ATCCTGCCCTTAGCTGAACACTTTCTTGAATCATGCTGCCAGGAATACGAGAAAAAAATCAAACGCATCTCCACGCCTGCCATGGATTTGCTCACTCAGTATCACTGGCCGGGCAATGTACGTGAACTCAAAAACTGTATCGAAAGATCAGTGCTGCTGTGTAATGAAGAGGTAATCAGGACATATCATCTGCCACCTACCCTGCAGACCGCAGAAAGCACTGCCACAGATAATGAACTGCCCTTTGTGGACACAGTGGCCAAATTCGAACAGGAGTTAATTATTGACGCCCTGAAAAAGGTAAATGGAAATATGCTTCAGGCTGCCAGAGATCTCAAGGTCAGCTACCGAATTATAAACTATAAAGTTAAAAAATATAATATCAATCCCAAAAGGTATGATTCAAGATAAGTTGCGCCTTTTCCTGCGGAGAGCAATTTCAAAAATACATTGCTTCCCGCAGGTTACATACCAATACAATATTTTTTACAGATTCATTCCCACCAGATCGCCAAACTCCGCACAGCCCACCTGAGTAGCCCCTGAAATCTGGCCTGCCAGATCAACGGTTACTTTTTTATCGATGATTACTTTTTCCACAGCCTGGTGGATAAGCTTTGCAGCCTCTCCCCAACCCGCATGCTTTAGAAGCATTGCCCCTGAAAGAATAAGACTCCCAGGATTAGCCATATCCTTTCCAGCTATGGTCGGTGCAGTTCCATGAGTTGGCTCAAAAAAGGCCAGGTCATCGCTCATATTCACCCCTGGGGCCAGACCGAGCCCGCCCACCTGCGCGGCCAGGGCGTCGGAAAGATAATCTCCGTTAAGGTTGGTTGTGGCGATAACACTGTACTGCTCAGGTCTCATAAGCACTTCTTGAAACATGGCATCTGCAATGCGGTCCTTTATGATTATTTTTTCACGGCTCTCACCTGAATGATCTTCCGTAATAATTTCAGAAGCAAACTCATTTGCGGCCAATTCATATCCCCAGGTTCTAAAGGCTCCTTCAGTAAACTTCATGATATTGCCTTTATGCACCAGAGTAACACTGGACCTTTTCTGATCAACTGCATGTTGTATAGCTTTTCTCACTAATCTTTTGCAGCCATTTTCAGTAACCGGCTTTAAACCAATTGCTGCCTGTTCAGATACATTTACTTTCATTTCATCTCGCAAAAATGAAATCAGGCGCTTTGCCTCTGCAGAGCCTGCAGCCCACTCAATTCCAGCATAAACATCTTCTGTATTTTCCCTGAAAACAACCATATCAACAAGATCAGGCCTTTTCAGGGGGGATTCTATGCCTTTAAAATAACGTATAGGCCTGATGCAGGCATAAAGATCCAGAACCTGTCTCAGAGTTACATTAAGACTTCTGAATCCTCCGCTCACAGGAGTTGCCAGTGGGCCCTTCATGGCAAGAGAAGCATTGCGTAGACTGTCAAGAGTAGCCTGGGGAAGATATTCCCCTGTTTCCTTAAATGCCTTTTCTCCGGCTAACAATTCTACCCATTCCAGCTTCTCCTTCCCGGAATAGGCCTTTTCCAGAGCCTTTTCCAGAACTGGTCTGGCCGCGCCCCATACCTCAGGTCCAATCCCATCCCCTTCAATAAAATAAACTTTCTTGTTCACGCCTGTTGCTCTCCTTTACAAG
>JBHEPK010000263.1:0-457 GCA_046260325.1 Desulfonatronovibrio sp. | reverse complement strand
TAGTAAAATAAATCAAGCAAATTTAAAACTTTGCTGTAATCGCTCAAATATGAGCGTTATGGCTTCGAATATTCTCAGTATTAAAATTGAATAATTTCGACCTTTTTAAAAGCATGGACAATTAGACTTTTTTAAGCTAAGTGGTCTGCTTTGTCTTTGAGACAAAACACAAGGCAAAGTAAACGACTTGATTATGGACGCTGTATATCCAGCTTTTTAAAAATTTGAAGCTATTTAGGAGGAATCATGTTTTTTGAAAATCTTATTTTTGCCATGGGCCAGTCCGGAGATCAGGCTGGCGGAGCAGGCAACCCCTTCACTGCTTTTATCCCGCTTATCCTTATGTTTGCAATCTTCTATTTTTTGCTCATAAGGCCTCAGCAGAAAAAAGCCAAAGAACACCGTCAGGTACTTGCCAACCTCAAAAGAGGTGACAATGTGCTAACCAATAGTGGAC
>JBHEPK010000262.1:0-2161 GCA_046260325.1 Desulfonatronovibrio sp. | reverse complement strand
GCCAGGGCCGGACGCTGCTCTTTCATGACTGCCTGGTCCAACAGCTGAAGCGCCTTTCCGCAGCCTGCAAACGCGCCAGATCTTCCGATCCTGAAGGCTGGGAGGCCAATGCCAATGTCCAGCTGTTTCATGCACTTTCAAGGCTGATGCTAAGGACCATACCTGCCGAGCCTGGCCACCCTGCATACCGTCAGGGCAACACTTTGGGAGAAGACCACAGGCACTGGCGCAGGGCCAAGACAGGCAGGCGCTTTCGCCTTTTCTTCCGCTACGACTCTGCTGCCAAAGTCATCATCTATGCCTGGGTCAATGATCAGAAAACCCTGCGTCAGGCAAAGGGAAAAAACGATCCGTACACTGTTTTCAAGAAAATGCTGCACCAGGGCAATCCGCCGGACGATTGGGATCAGCTTCTGGATGAGTCCGGCTCCGAGTATAAGATAGACAGGCTATGACTACTGGATCGTGGAACGTTTGCGCTGAGGCGCCGGGAAATCCACCTGGTGGCGAAAATGAAATCAGATATTCTTCCTGCCTACAAGGATCATCCTTTTTGCCGTATCATCAAAGGACCTTATATTTTCGTCATAAATCTTTTCCAGCTTCAGCCCGACAAGCCTGAAAAGAAGGCTGAACTGAGCCAGAGAATACAAATACGCTCCGACCATGACTGTGGAATCCTTGTCCGGACCGATTTTTATAGGAACATACATTTTTTCGCTCAAGTCATCCCAGTATTTTTGCAGTTCACTGCCGTCTTCATCCGTTTTGGCCCGGGTGTTGGCCAGAGCGTTGGCCCGATTGGGAGCTTCAAGGATAAGAATACCGCCGGGAACAAGGGCGCTGGCCATGCGCTTAAGGATATCGAAATCGGTTTCAATATCAAAATAGCCGATACTGTTAAACCAGTTCAACACCACGTCGAATTGAGACCGCATGTTTAATTCCCGCATATCAAGAACCTGGAAATTTCCATGAAGTCCTGCATCGCTGAAGCGTTTTTCAGCCTTTTCAATAAAATTAGGATTCAGGTCTATTCCCGAAACCCTGAACCCTTTTTTCGCAAGATGGAAGCTGACTCCGGCACTCCCGCAGGGGCAATCAAACACATCCAGTCCACGGCTGCGCGGTTATTCCTGTTTATCTTGGCGAAATAGATCGACTAATCAGCTCTGCAAGACAAAAGATGCGGCAGGGACAAGCCTACGTACATGCTCAAAGAGAAGTTTTATCCTGCCATAGTTGCCAAGATTTTTTTGGGCATTCTCAATAATAATTGAACTGAACTAAGCCATGCCCATAGCAAAGGTCCTGTGCTAACGATTCTTCGCATTACTGGCAAGACTAAGCAAATCAATGAAGATTGGTTGCTAAAGTGTTCAAAAGCACCTTGAAAGGCTCTGAAGACCCTTAAATTGGAAATGGGATGTTTTGTGGCGGCATAGAAAAAACTTAGGGATGACGATCCGGGGACTGTCTATTATCAAAGACAGCATGGAGGACAATGACTGATTCCTCTATAGTGTAAAAAATGGAGAAGGGGAATTTGCGTACCAAGGCGCGTCTGAAATTTTCGTCATGGATAGGGTAAACTTTGGGCAGCTCCTTAATTTTTCGGATCTTTTCCTCAATACAGTCAAGAAAATCCAGCCCCAATCCTGGGAATTGGTTCTCGTACCATTCAAATGCTATTTCCAGGTCAAGCAGAGCCCTGTTTGTATAACGAATTTTCACTTAACCTTATTCCGCAATTTCTGGTGGACATCGGTCCAGTCGTGAAGGCTCAGCATACCTTTTTGATACTCCTCGTACCTTGCTTTAAGCTCATTTTTCTGCCAGTCAGGAAAGGGAATCTGAGCCTTATCCAGGGCGATAGAATCCCATATTTCTTGAACCAGACTCAATCTCTGGTCCGGATTCATCTTTTTTATTTCCTGAGCTATCTGTATCTGCTGCATAGATTTCCCTTTATGGTTTAAGAAAATATAAATGCTGCTGCCCTGGTTAGCAAGTCTAAATAAATGGGTAAGAACATTTACAACCAGCCCCCTACCATCATCTTCACAAGCAATCCATGCACATACTAAAAACATCACCAATTTTTATTGCACCTGTCACCAATCAAAGGTAAGCAATAAATGCATCAGGTGTGAATCTAATC
>JBHEPK010000261.1:0-2174 GCA_046260325.1 Desulfonatronovibrio sp. | reverse complement strand
ATGAAGGTAGTATCTAAAACAAACATCACAGAGTACCCTCTGGCTTCTAAGGGAAAAGTCAGGGACATATATGAAATAGACGAAAAGACCTTGCTCATTGTCACCACTGACCGCATGAGCGCCTTTGATGTGGTTATGAATGAACCAATCCCCTACAAAGGTGTTGTTTTAAATCAAATCACACTGTTCTGGATGGATATGTTCAAGGATCTTGTTGAAAATCATCTCATATCTGCAGATGTTAATGAATTTCCTCAAAACCTGTCTAAATATAAAGATGAACTTGAAGGCAGATCAGTTCTGGTAAAAAAAGGAAACCCCCTGCCCATCGAATGCATTGTTCGCGGGTATATTACTGGATCAGGCTGGAAAGATTACAAAAAGACAGGCCAGGTCTGTGGATATACTCTCCCTGAAAATCTTCTGGAGTCCCAGAAACTTGAAGAGCCTCTTTTTACCCCTTCCACTAAAGCGGATATTGGTGAACACGATGAAAACATCACTGTAGACGAAGCAAGGTTGCGCATTGGAGATGCATTGGCCAAAAAGGTAGAGGAACTGTCTTTATCCATTTACAAAAAGGGCCGTGACTTTGCTGCTGAAAAAGGAATCCTTGTTGCTGATACCAAGTTTGAATTTGGTGAAGTTGATGGAAGAATTATGCTCATTGATGAAGTTCTTACACCTGACTCTTCAAGATTCTGGCCTGCTGACGAATATAAGCCGGGTAAAGGACAGTCAAGTTTTGACAAGCAGTACCTGAGAGACTGGTTAGAAACAACTGACTGGGACAAAACTCCCCCGGCACCAACTCTGCCCGAAGAAATAATTAAAGAAACAGGCAATAAATATATGCTGGCTTACAAGCTTCTCACAGGTAAAGATCTGATGTAGGATTTTCTCTCAGATTTTGAAGCTATTTTAAACCCTGTACATTCAATAATTATTTTACAAAGCCATGATTTTATTAGGGATCTCAACACTTAAAACTTAAAAACTTTCAACTTTCATGCTAATATATAATGGAGGAACAGATGCTTCTTAAAGATAAAAAAGCCCTGATATTCGGCGTGGCAAACAACAAAAGCATTGCCTACGCCATAGCTGATGTTTTCAGGAAAAACGGGGCTTCACTGGCCTTCAGCTATGTGGGAGAACCTTTGAAAAAAAGGGTTGAGCCCATCAGCCAGGAGTTGGGAGGAGATTTCATATTTGATTGTGACGTTACCAAAGACGAACATATAAAAAATGCCGCTGAATTGGTAAAAGAAAAATGGGGGCACGTAGATGTTCTGGTCCACTCTGTAGCCTTTGCCAACAGGGATGATCTGCAGGGAAGATTTGTTGATACATCAAGGGATGGCTTCAAACTTGCGTTAGATGTTTCAGCCTACTCCCTGACTGCCTTATGCCAGGCATTCGAACCGATGTTAACCAGTAATGCATCGGTCATGACCATGACCTATTTCGGGTCTCAAAAGGCCATCACCAATTATAATGTCATGGGAGTAGCCAAAGCAGCCTTAGAAGCATCTGTACGCTACCTCGCAGTTGATCTTGGGCCCAAAGGCATCAGGGTCAACGCAGTGAGTGCTGGGCCATTAAAAACCCTGGCATCATCCGGCATCACAGGATTTAAAACAATCCTGAACACCATTGAACAGAGATCTCCCCTTAGAAGAAATATTGATCAGGAAGATGTAGGTAAAGCAGCCCTGTATCTGGCCTCAGATCTCTCATCAGGCACAACAGGTGAAGTATTGTATGTGGATTCCGGATACAATATCATGGGGATATAATTCTCAGTCAAAATGAGGATGCTGCAACCTTAATCACGCCTGAAATAAACTCAATTTTAATAACAGGCAAACTTATAAGGATAAAATATGAATGCAATTTTATGGTTGATATTAATAATAGCTTTCTGGGTACTTATGGCCAAGTATGTTCTCCCTAAAATGGGGTTCCAAGGCTGAGGCCCAAAGTCAGATAACAGCTGCCGTGGGCAGCAGTGCGACATAAGTGATAAACCTGACAAAGATAACGACAAACCTTTGCAATAGCTTTTCTCAGTCTTACAGATTTAACTGCTCGTTGAATAAATTTTACTTGCTTTTTAAGTATTGATAATTTATGAAACTTGTTCTTTCGGAGAGGTGTCCGAGCTGGCCGAA
>JBHEPK010000260.1:0-2183 GCA_046260325.1 Desulfonatronovibrio sp. | reverse complement strand
TGCGAGCGAGTCTTTTTACCCAGTTGAATACACGCAGTGTAGGCGGAGCCATTCAACCGGGGCGAGCGCGGCAATCTTTCTCGCGCTGAGGTAATTTAAAGTTACTTAGAGGTTTGATCCCAGTCCGCCCGGGTAGGACGCTTACAAAAAATAGATACTCCTCGTTGCAAGAAAGTTCAAGACACAGACTATATTAATCCCACCCAAAATCGAAAACAATTTTGTGAACCAGTTTTTCAATGACAATGAAGTGAATAGCTATCAGACGGGCTTGGTTTCATGATTTTTGTTCACTATTTACCTTTTAATGTACACATGATAAAAAAACGTACATTTCAAGCAAAAGAATAGCCTGTTCATAAAGGAAAAAGAAATATGGATCGATATTGATGACTTACATAGACACAATCGTTATAGTTGCTGATTACTGCCCGGAAGCCTTGAGCATGCAGATCCAGAACCTGCTCAGAAAACAGCTGGAAAAACCTGTATCAACAGTTTTTCAGAATTAAAGAGCATCATTATGACCCAAGAACAAGACCTCACATCCAGGATTGGACAGAGTTTTGAGCCGGTATATGTAGCAAGGCAGCCTGTTTTCGACAAAGACATGGATATCTGGGGTTATGAACTTTTGTTTCGGGATGGGAAAAAATTCAATGCAGCCCAGTTTCCAGATGGAAATATCGCCACATCAAAGGTGATCATGGATGGATTCAATCTCGCAGTTGAGGTACTTTCCAGAGATCAGAAACTGCTGATCAACTACCCTGAAGAGATGATTATCCAGGGAGCGCCCCTGGCCCTTCCCCCTGACACTGCTGTAGTGGAGATACTTGAAACAGTCCGACCTACAAAAGAGATCCTCCGATGCTGCGAAAGACTCAAGACAGCTGGATATATTTTAGCTATCGATGATTTTGTGGGTCAGCCCGGATATGAACCCCTGCTCAATATTGCTGATCTGATCAAAATAGATATCCTGGGAATGGACAAAAATCAGATTGAAATGATTATTGAAAAATTCAAGCCCAATTCTTCAACCCAGCTATTGGCTGAAAAAGTTGAAGATCTGAATATGTTTGATTTATGTCGAAACCTCGGTTTTGACCTGTTCCAGGGATTTTTCTTCAGTCGTCCCCAGATAATTGAGGGCAAGAAGCTTTCTGCCAGTCAAATGTCCAGACTGAAACTGCTTAACCTCTTAAGCTCTCCGGATTTGGATTTACAGCTGATATCAGAGACTATCCAGCATGATATTTCCTTAAGCTATCGTTTACTTCGCTATATAAACTCTCCTGGGGTCGGAGTTTTACATGAGGTTAAATCAATCAACCAGGCTGTAAACCTTCTGGGACAGCAAAAGATATCCGCATGGCTCAGGGTCCTGATCATGGCAGACATGAGCTGCAGTCCCCGTGCCGGTGAGCTTTTATTTACTTCACTGCAAAGAGCCAGATTCCTGGAGCTTCTGTCCACCACCCAGGGTAGTGCCCCTGCTTCCAAAGACAGTATGTTTCTACTGGGCCTGTTTTCCCAGCTTGATGCCATCATGATCCAGCCCATGGAAGCACTTTTAAAAAACCTTTCCCTTGAATCATCCATCAAAAAAGCACTTCTTGGTGATAATCCACAAATGAACTACTGGTTAGATTTGGCCACTGCCTGTGAACGTGCCCGGTGGAAAGAAGCTGAAGGACAGATGCAAAGTCTGGGACTTTCGCCTGCAAAAACAGCAAAAATTTTAAACAATGCCATGCTCTGGGCAAGAAAGTTTCTGGATATTGCCAAAGATAGCCCTTGTAATAATTAGGCTTCAAACCATGACTATAAAAAACGAAACAAATTCCAATCACCTGAATATTATCCTGCAGGCAATAAAAGTTTTGACTGACCGGACCGCTTCCCTGCCAGAAAGGCTTGATAAAAGCCTTAAAATGATTCTTAAAGGTATTCGGGCAAATAACGGTTCAATCATGATAGCTGATGAGCAGGGTACAGAACTGACAGTACTGGCTTCGACCAAAAAACATATTATAAACAAAAAACAGCCTGTGAATCCAAAGTCCATTTCCGGAAAGTCTTTTTTAAGCCAGAAACCCGTATTCATTGAAGATATCAACCAAGATCCAGATTTTGCTCCCAAAGCCAGACCTGAAAACTATCAGACAAGTTCTCTCATG
>JBHEPK010000026.1:11965-19745 GCA_046260325.1 Desulfonatronovibrio sp. | reverse complement strand
CTACAATACAGCCCTGCACAGGTCTTTCTAATAGCTGGGCCCTTGCCCTTATAAGCGAGGTTCACATACCAGGGGCAGGCCCGGGAAAGCTTGTCCCTATATCAAAAATATAAACCAGACAATTGTAATTTAGAAATATTACAGACCCTGGAAAATATCAGGTCAGGCGTATAAAAAGCGTATAAAATCCAAGGCGTATAATAAAAAAGGGGTTATGATTTTTATCATAACCCCTTGAAATTTCTGGTGGAGCTGGGGAGAATTGAACTCCCGACCTCTTGAATGCCATTCAAGCGCTCTCCCAACTGAGCTACAGCCCCATTTGTTCGGAAAGATTTTGTTTATATACCTGGCAAAATTTTGTCAACATCATTCATAAATGTTTTTAAACTTTCTTGAATAAGAAGCTGTTTTTTGATAGGTACATTTTCAAATTTAGCACATACTACTGGGAGCTATGCCCCCAATCCAGGAAAAAAGCCTGGTCACGGGATCAAGTCCGGGACAACAGTTAAAAAGTTCGTTATTGCAGATTCTCTGCCTTTGAAAACAATACAGACCAATGTCTTGAAGAAAGGAGCTGAAAAATGCGTTTAAGCGTGAAGATCTTTTTGCTGATATTTCTGGTGGCCTTCACAATTTCAGGATCAACCGGCTCTTTTTTCTATTATCAAGCCAAAGACTCCATGTTAGACGCTGTCAAGGAACAACTTCAGACAGCAGCCACAGCCTTTTCCAGGTCCATTTCAGGAGATGACCTCGAAGCCCTGACCCAACCGGATCATATGCATTCCCGAGAATATCGAAAAATCCAGCAGGTACTCCACAATATAACCCAGACCAATGATGACTTTTTGTTTGCCTACACCATGCGCTTGCAGGATGGTGAGGTAGTCTTTGTGGTTGATTCTCCAGCCAGCGACGACACCGGAGATGGAAACATATCTGAAGATGAAATGCCTGAACCCGTTGGAGCCGTCTATCCAGATCCTCCGGCAACACTTCTCAATGGATTTGTCAGGCCTGCTGCTGACGATCAGCCATTTAAGGATCAATGGGGCTGGACCATATCAGGTTACGCACCTATCCAGGATGATGCCGGGAGAAACGTCGGGCTTCTCGGTATTGATATGTGTCTGGACAGATTCAATGAAAAGTTAAACACCATTAAGATGGCTGGCTTACTCTCTCTAATTATAGCCTTGTTCCTGGGAGCAATTTTTACCTATTTTCTTACCAGAACCCTGACCAAACCGCTCAAAGCTCTGGAATCCGGATTTGAACAAGTAGTCAAGGGAGATCTGGAAACCAGTCTCCAGGTGCGGGGCAATGATGAAATTGCTCAGGTAATGAATCATTTCAACAATATGGTTAAAGAACTGCGGGAGAAGCAGCTTCTTAAGTCCACCCTGGGAAAACTTACTCCCAAAGGCATACTGCCCAAAGTTATTTCCAATGAATTGAAGCTTGGCGGAGAAACAGCCTGGACTACTATTCTTTTTTGTGACTTGAGAAATTTCAGCACCATGAGTGAAAAATTGCCCCCCAAGATTTTAGTTGGCCTTCTCAATGAATACTTCACCGTTATGGTAAATATTGTTGAAAAACATTCAGGTATTGTGGATAAATTTGTGGGTGACAAGATTATGGCTATCTTTGGACATCCTGCTCCCACAGGACAGGATCACCTGAATGCATTGAATGCTGGGCTTGAAATGCTTGAAAAATGCGATGAACTTAATGAAAAGCTGGGCACAAAAGACAATTTAAAGCTTGAAAACAGCATTGGAGTGCACAGCGGTCAAGTTCTGGCTGGGAATATCGGCTCACCTGAAAGGATGGAGTTCACTATAATTGGCGACGCGGTCAATATTGCGGCCAGACTGGAATCCCTGACGAGATCACTTAAAACCAGACTTGCCTTGAGTGAGCAGACGGCTGATAAAATCAAGCCCATGCCTGAAAATCTTGAATATATAGGGGAAAAATCCCTTGAGGGCAGAACTGAAAAAATTGGGGTTTTTATTTTGAAGTAACCCCTCCCGGACTCAGGTTAGACACCTGTCCCTGGATTGAGAATATTGTGGGGATCAAAGACTTTTTTGATATCACGCATGATCTGCTGCTCCTTAGCTCCTAATTGCCATGAAAGATACTCTTTCTTGCTGAGCCCCACTCCATGTTCTCCGGAGATGCTTCCTCCAAGATCCAGAACAAGCCTTAAGACCTCTTCCCGGGCAGAAGAAACCCTTTGCTGCTGTCCTTCTATGGACTTATCATGCATAAAATTAACGTGAATATTTCCGTCCCCAATATGGCCAAAAGCCAGAATATTCAAATCAAACTTCCGGGCAATCATGCGAATGCCTTTGATGGCCACAAGAATTTCTCCCCTGGGAACAACCACATCATCACTGACTTTGTCCGGACCCAGATTAAATGAGGCCGGGTTAATAAGCCTGCGCACTTCCCATATATGCTCTTCTTCTTCACCCATAGCCATATCAAAATAAAGTACATCCTTCAGAGTTACCCTGACTTTTTGTACTTCCTGCTCCACACAAGGTCCTGAACCGTCCAGCCTGATAATGAGACAGGCAGCAGCTTTTCCAGGCCAGGGCACAGGACCGTATTCAGAAAGACAGCGCATCACCTCCAAAGGCATGAATTCCATGGCACAGGGCAGAATGCCTGCTCTGAAAACAGCCCTTACTCCCTGTAATGCATCGGCTTCATCTTCAAAACATGCCAGAATAGAGGCTGAAGCTTCAGGAGCAGGCAGGAGTTTTAAACAGGCTTTGACAATGACTCCAAGACTGCCTTCAGAGCCGGTTAAAAGCTTAGTCAGATCATAGCCCACTACATTTTTATGCACCCTGCCTCCGGTCTTAATAATTTCACCTCCTGGAAGCACCGCTTCCAGGCCCAGGACATAATCCTTAGTAACCCCGTACTTTACAGCACTCATCCCTCCGGCATTGGTGGCAATATTACCGCCTATGGTACAAAACTTCTTGCTGGCAGGATCTGGAGGATAAAGAAGGCCTTTTTTCAAGACTTCCTGCTGAAGATCATGGGTAACTACACCCGGCTGGACATGGGCGGTAAAATCATCAGAATTAATGGAGATTATTTTATTCATTTGAAGGCAGGAAAGAACTATACCGCCCTGATGAGGTACGCAGGCAGAAACCACATTGGTTCCTCTGGCCCTGGTTACTACTGGAATGCGTTCCTGCTGGGCTATGCGCATAAGTTCCTGAACCTGTTCAGTTCTTTCAGGTCTTACCACTGCCTGGGGCATGGAGAATCTTTTACCGGCATCTGTTCCGTAGATGAGCATCTCTGCTGGCTGAACAGTCATGGATTGGCCAGGAAAGATTTCTGCCAGGAGTTTGAGGTGGGTTCTATTCAACAAATCTTACTATTTACCTTTACTACCTATTTATATCTTGCCATTTCCCTTTCCAGATCTCTCTTGACTGCCCTTTGTTTCAGCTCTTCGCGCTGATCAAAAAGCTTCAGGCCCTTGGCCACTGCCAGTTCCACCTTGATCTTTCCTTTTTTAAAATAAACCTTAGTGGGAACAACTGTCAGTCCCTTCTGCTCCACCTTGCCCATAAGCTGGTCAATCTCTTTTTTATGCAGGAGAAGTTTTCTTGACCTTTCAGGTTCATGCTGGTCATAGCTGGCATTTTCATATGGGGCTATGTGCACATCTACGAGAAATGCCTCTGCCTGATGAAATTTAACATAGCCATCCTTGAAGCTGACCTGTCCGGCCCGAATGGATTTTACTTCAGAACCAGTAAGAGATATTCCAGCTTCAATGGTTTCTACAATTTCATAGAAACGTCTGACCTTTTTATTGACTGCGATTATTTTTATTCCTGGACTGGTTTTCTGTGCCATGGAATTACCTATTTCTGCCATTCTCTGTTGATCCACCAGGACCTGTCAGGTCCATTGAACCACCAGTCTGTATGGTCAGCCTTAATAATTTTTTCTCCAAGCTCCTGGCCCTCGGCAGTACCAAGCCTCTCCAAGGCGCACTCCAACCACTTGGCAGCGTATTTATTCCCAAGGTCCTGCTGCTCCTTAAGATTAAGTATGAGATCAAGCTGATCAGCATCCCTGGCAAGGCAGGCTTCTCTACTGTCTTTTTCTTCAACCTCTTCAAAAAGAGAAACTACCTGTTCTTCAAGTCCGGTTCCTGTCAACGCGTCTTCGAGGGCCCTTTTATCGTCTGTTTTGTTATACATGCGGTTGACATAATTCATATCCCCCACCCTGGCTTCATGCAGATCATGAAAAAGACACATAAATACGGTTCTGGCCTGATCTGCCCCGGCCATCTCTGCCAGGACATATCCAATCACTGCCACCCTGAATGAATGCTCAGCCACGTTTTCAGTTCCACTGCCCAGGAATTGATAACCGGTTCTGGGAGTTCTTTTGAGCATTCCCACTTCATGCAGAAAATGGGCAACCTTTTCAGAGTTAATTTTCATATAAAAACTTCCCTTTCAGGTACGATAATGAGCGTTTATTTTTATATACTCTTCTGTAAAATCTGAAGCCAGCAGATTGAATGAACCACTGCCTTTTCCAAGATCAATCTCAATTTTAATATCAGAGTCCTTAAGAAGAGAAGCAAATACAGAATCCCGGTCCATATCCACAGGACAACCCGAGGAAAAGATCTCAACACCTGCCAGGCTTACTTTTACCTTGTCCGGATCAAATTCTGCGCCGCTGCGGCCCAGGGCGGCGATAATCCGCCCCCAATTGGGGTCCTGCCCATACATTGCTGTTTTGACCAATGGTGAGTTGCCCACTGTGGAAGCAGCGAGCTTTGCCTGAGCCTTATCAGCCGCACCCTGCACACAAATCTGCAGGACCTTGGTACCGCCTTCAGCATCTTTAACTATCTGATAGGAAAGGTCTCTACATATCTTATTTAAGGCATCTTCAATCATCTGCATATCTTTTTTACCAGAAGACTCAACACCGCTTTCTCCGTTAGCCATTGCCAGGACACAATCATTGGTGCTGGTATCTCCGTCAATGGTCAGGGCGTTAAAACTCTGGTCCACTGCCCTGGCAGTAAGTTTCTGCCACAATGATTTCTCTACCTTGAGATCAGTAAAAATAAAACCAAGCATGGTCGCCATGTTGGGGCAGATCATGCCTGCGCCTTTGGCCATACCCCAGAAGTTGACCTTGCCTTTCTCAAGCTCAACTTCTGTCTGAGCAGTCTTAGGAAAAGTATCCGTGGTCATTATGGCTCTTGCAGCGTCTTCACCCCTGGCTCTGCCCAGGTTTTCCACAAGCAGGGGAATACTTTTTTCAAAGAGATCCATTTTTAAATGATCACCAATGACCCCAGTGGAAGCTGGCAGGACCTCCCGAGAATCAATTTGCAGTTTGTCTGCAGCAATTTCCAGGGTTTTCAGGCAGTTGGCAATACCCTTATCACCAGTACAGGCATTGGCCTGCCCCGCATTGACCAGTATCGCCCGAACAGTGCTGGACTTTTTCAGATTATCTCTTGCTATTAGAACAGGAGCAGCCTGAAAGGTATTGGTGGTAAACACTCCTGCACATACGGCCGGGCTCCTGCTGAAAATCAAAGCAAGATCAGGCCTGTTCCGGTACTTGAAACCAGCCTCAACTGTTGCCATGGAAAACCCCTGGGGCAGTTTTTCAGAATAGTTCTTTTCCATTCAACTTACCCGCAGCATTTTTTGTGTTTTTTGCCGCTGCCGCAAGGGCAGGGATCATTTCTGCCCACTTTGGGCTCATCGCGCTTCACTGTTTCCGGTTTGGCGTTTTTAGGTTTATCCGAAGGACCGCCAAACTTGAGATTCTGCTGTTCCTTGTGCTTGAACTCATCTTCGCTGACCTTTTTCTGAATCCTGAGCCGGGTCAAAGCGCGCAAAGTATTTTCCCGAATTCTATACAGGGTATCTTCAAACATTTCAAAACCCTCGCGCTTATATTCGCGCTTGGGATCGCGCTGGCCATAACCCCTCAGACCTATTCCCTGCTTGAGATGATCCATGTTCAGAAGATGTTCTTTCCAGTTGCGGTCAAGACTTTCAAGAAGGAAAAATCTAAGCACCTCGTTGTAGTGGTCACCAGCATCTTCCTGGAGTTGATCCAGATGATCATTGACAGCTTTAAGACTTTCCTCCTTGGCTGGGATCTTATTGTCCTGCATGAACCGTCCGAGATTAAACAGCTCTTCCAGCCTGCCCCTGAGTGTGGCTTTTGTATCATCATCCAAGCCCTCTGTAGTCCCGTCACCTGCAGGAACATAAACATCGTTCATGACATCTTCCACTACCTGATCAATGAGGTCGCGCATATCTTCTGAAGTCATTATTTCTCTGCGCTGGGTATAAATAACCTCCCTTTGCTGATTCATGACATCATCGAAATCCAGAAGCTGCTTTCTGATATCAAAGTTATGGGCTTCTACTCTGGTCTGGGCGTTTTCAATGGCCCTGGAAATCATTTTGTTTTCAATGGCCTGCCCGTCTTCCATGCCCATTTTATCCATAATACCGGAAATACGTTCTGAGCCGAAGAGCCTGAGCAGGGTATCATCCAGGGCCAGATAAAAACGCGATGAACCAGGATCTCCCTGTCTTCCAGCCCTTCCCCTGAGCTGGTTGTCAATTCGCCGACTTTCATGTCTTTCAGTGCCCAGGATGTGCAGCCCGCCAAGCTCCCGCACGCCCTCACCAAGTACAATATCTGTTCCTCGTCCTGCCATATTGGTAGCCAGGGTTACTCTGCCCTTTTCACCTGCATGAGCAATAATTTCTGCTTCTTTTTCATGATGCTTGGCATTTAAAACATCATGGGGAACTTTGGATTTTTTGAGGTATTTGGAGATAATTTCAGATTTTTCAATGGACGTAGTTCCCACAAGAACGGGCTGACCCTTTTCGTAAAGTTCCTGAATATCATTAGCAATAGCAACGAATTTTTCCTGCTGGGTCTTATAAACAACATCAGGAAAATCTTTTCTGATAAGGGGCTTATGCGAAGGAATCACGACTACATTCAGATTATAAATTTCCTTGAATTCCACTGCCTCAGTATCAGCAGTACCAGTCATGCCTGCCAGTTTTTCATACATGCGGAAATAATTCTGAAAAGTAATGGATGCCAGGGTCTGGTTCTCAGCCTCTACTTTGACATGCTCCTTGGCTTCCAAGGCCTGGTGCAGTCCATCACTGAACCTTCTGCCTTCCATCAGCCTGCCGGTAAATTCATCAACAATGACCACTTTGCCATCCTTGACAATATAATCGACATCTCTGGTAAAGAGTTGGTGGGCTTTTAATGCCTGCAGGACATGATGCTGAAAAGTAATGTTTTCAGGGTCAAAAAGGTTTTCTATGTTTAGAATCTCTTCAACCTTTTGCACACCTTCATCAGTCAGGGCCGCGGTTTTGGCCTTTTCATCAATTGTAAAATCCTGTTCCTTCTTCAACCTCGGAATTATTCCATTAATGCGTGTATACTGGGAAGAAGAATCCTCAGCCGGTCCGGATATGATCAAAGGAGTTCTGGCTTCGTCAATTAGAATGGAATCAACCTCATCCACAATGCCGAAATTCAAGTCCCGCTGAACCAGCTGATGAGGATAAAACTTCATATTATCGCGGAGATAATCAAAGCCGAACTCATTATTGGTACCATAGGTAATATCGGCAGCATAGGCTGCACGGCGTTGAGCGTCGTCCAGGCCATGAATAATTTTACC
>JBHEPK010000026.1:3769-11955 GCA_046260325.1 Desulfonatronovibrio sp. | reverse complement strand
TTATTGGTCCCGTAAGTAACATCAGCCGCGTATGACTTTTTACGCTCTTCATCGCTAAGGCCGTGAACAATTACACCCACTTCAAGCCCGAGAAAATTATAGAGTCTGCCCATCCACTCAGCGTCACGTCTCGCTAAGTAATCATTGACCGTGATAATATGCACTCCCTTTCCTGTCAGAGCATTTAGAACCACCGGCAATGTGGCAACCAGGGTTTTACCTTCACCGGTTATCATTTCCGCGATATTGCCTTCGTGCAGCGCAATGCCGCCCATGAGCTGGACATCAAAATGGCGCATTTCAAGAACTCTTTTGGAGGCCTCCCTGACAACAGCAAACACATGAGGCAGGAGATCTTCCAGAGATGCACCCTTTGCCACTTCAACTTTCCAGGCTGCAATCTTTTCAGCCAATTCAGAATCACTCAGATTCTGAATTTCACTCTCCATAGAGTTTATTCTTTCCACCATGGGGGTAAGTTTCTTTAGATATCTTTCGTTTTTACTGCCAAAAAGTTTTTTAACATAATCAAACATCTTCACTTCCTTATCAGACCGTTGAAAAAAACCTTATTAATTAAATTGAATGCCTGTTATTCTTCCCAGGCTTCGAGCACACTTATTTCATTATTCAAAGGATCAATTTTGCCAAGTCTCAATTGGAAGGTCTGGCCCAGCCGGGTCTTACCTCCAAAAATTTCATGTCCAGCCCGGACCATCATAAGCTCTTCCGGCAAAGATAATACTATTACTGGACCGCTATTATCCACGACAATACCCTGCCATGTCATTTTTTTGCAATTCTGTTTAAAGTAAACCAGTTTCCAGTATCTCGGCCGAAATCTCTGGACCTGGGAGACCTGACTGATTCTGGCATTAAGGCCTGGCAGCATTTCATCCATTTCTGCGCGGGTCATGGCTGGTTTCTGATTTTGCAGAAATTCAATAATCTGAAGCTGATTAATCAAATCTGTATATCTTCTCAAAGGAGAAGTAATGGGTGTATAGCACTTTACTCCAAGGGCGCGGTGGGGCTTGGGTGATGTTTCAGTCAGAGTAGCTCCCAAAGATCTGATTATCTGATAAATTTCCTGAGGTTTTGACCATACACCGCAATAATCTCTGGGCAGTGCAATATCCTGAGTCCGGTAATACAGAGTAATATCCCTGTCCGCTGCCCATGATGCCATCAGGGAATTGGCCAGGATCATAAACTCGGAAACAATAAGCTGAGCGTTGGGGCACGGCGGCTTGTTGCTGATCTGCACTTTTATATTCTGACCACTCTTATCAAGACTGACATCAGGATCTTTCTGCTCGATAACAACCGCCCCCTGTTCAAGCCTTTTCCTGCGCAGAGCACTGGCAAGATCAAAAGCATCTGCAAGATAAGACGGACTTGTGGAGCTAAGTTCATCTTCAACATATTCATAGGTGAGATTGGATTCTATCTCCACCCATTTTCTGCTGATATTTAAATCAAGGACCTGGGCATTTTCATCAAATACCACATCTACAATCATGGCTGGCCTTGGCTTACCCTCAACTAAGCTGAAAATATCTTCAGCCATGACCCGGGGCAGCATATTGCTGGTACCTTCCGGCAGGTACAGAGTGGTAGTTCTAAAAGCAACTGCTTTATCCAGAGGACAGCCTACTTCCCAGAGCATTGCAGGGCAGGCCAGGGCAAGACTCAGCTTAAACTTACCTTCCCCTGCCTCAACTATAAAGGCATCATCAATATCCCTGGTAGTTTCAGAGTCAATACTCACAAAACCCTGCAGTTCAGGGCCTTGAACCTGATCTTCAAAACTTTTACTGATTTTAGAAATCTGGTCCTGGTGCTCATTTTCCCAGGAGTCATCCCAGACATAATCAGCCTGGTCCAACAAAAAATTATAATGAGGTGAAAACACTCCCCAGATTCTGCCAAGGATAAATGCCAGATTCTGATCCTGGGGGAGTCCGGTGGTAATTTTGGTCCAGACATCCTGTGTTTGTGAATCATCAGGATATTTGACTCTAATTTTAATCAGCCTTTCAAGCTTTGCAGCAACTTCACTATCTTCAATCTCAGGGGAAGACCCACCTTTAACCTGATATTCCCAAAGGCCCTTAAAAAAATCTCTTCCAATGCTGATCAGGCGTTCCTTTTCCCTGAGTAATCTTTCCTGCTCAATCCTGTTCTGGACTACATCTTCAGGAAACACTTCAAAAAAGGGCGGATTAAACTTGAAGTAGGCTCTGGCCTGAAGCATTGTCCTGCCCAAAGCTGCTACCTGATCAGCATCAGGTTCATTCCAGATAAGTCCGGCAAACCATGTTACCCTGGCCTGATCGATTTCTCCCTGAGCCATTTCCCAGACTTCCAGAACCTTAATCTTTTCCTGTTCAGTGGACCTTTTTCTGTTGTGTTCCTTTAGAAGGCCGGTAATCTCTTCCCTGGACATGCCCGGGGAATATGCCGGACCAGTCCATGACAATATTCTGGACAGGGCAAGTTTTATCTCACGCTGATTAATATTCAGGGCCCTGATCCTTGAGCCTTGAGCCTCCTCAACAAAAGCCAGTGTGGGCTGATTGTTCTGCAGGTACTCAATTATCAGCCCAGGCCTCATCTCCTCCCTGATCTGTTCTTTTTTATTCACTAATATTTATATTTTGCTATAGGTTATTTTTTTGATTTTCAGAATCTGTTCACCGCATTTTTCTACTTCCTGCTAAAGCCTGTAACTCAAATGATTTTTGCCATTGCTTCTTTTTTGACCAGCAGCAGAAAACCCCTCAGGATACAGACTGTCTTTGCAGCATGGTGAATAGTTACCATTTTTATATCTTTGCAAGCCGGTAATTAATGCCTGAAAGATCTTTGTCCGGTAAATACCATGGCTACCTGAGGCGTGGCTTCATTAACTGCTTCAATCACTTCCATGTCTCTGATGGAACCTCCTGGCTGGGCAATGGCTGTAACCCCCTGAGCTATACACAAATCTACTCCGTCCCTGAAAGGAAAAAAACCGTCAGAGACCAGAACTGAACCCGGAAGTCCTGCTTTTTCCCTGTCTGTTTGAGCCATTATTTCACTCAGGTCTTCCCTGGCCTTATCATCATCAACAGCCCTTTGTCTGAGCTGGTAAATGGACTCCTTGTTTCTTTCAAAGGCAAGGAGGTCAGCATATTTGGTCCTGGCCTTACTGATGGTCAGGTCAACACAACCGACTCTGTCCTGTTCTCCGGTACCAATACCCACGGTACTGCCATTCTTGGCAAAAATGACTGAATTGGATGTAACCCCTGCTTCAACAGCCCAGGCAAATATAAGATCATCCATTTCCCTTGGATCAGGTTTCCGGGCCATAACCTGCTGATCTTCTTTCTGAGCTTTGGCCGGAATAAAATCCTCAGGTTTGAGTATCCTGTTGCGAAAAGAAAATTGTACTATAAATCCGCCATCATTTAATGACTTGATGTCCAGAAATGGCCTGCCTGTAAGTTCCTGGAGATTTTCAATACCGGGTATCTTCAGGATACGCAGATTTTTTTTGGCTTGAAGAATCTCAAGGGCTCCAGGTTCAAACTCAGGCGCTGCTACCACTTCAAGATAGTTTGAAGCCATAAATTCCGCAGAATGTCTGTCCAGAGGCCTGTTAACAACAATGGCCCCACCAAAGGCAGCAATTCTGTCTGAAAAAAAAGCCTTTTCCACCGCAGCATCAAGTCCATCGTCTGACCAGGCTGCACCGCAGGGATTATTATGTTTAAGAATTACCGCAGCCGGCTTCTTGGATAAATACTGAAGTATATTCAAACCGTTATCAACATCTGTCAAGTTAGTCTTCCCTGGATGCTTGCCTGCCTGGATCATATTTTCTTCAGTGAGAGATGATACAAGTCCCAGTCCTCCGGATCTGAAACTTACACCACCCTGCTCAAAACCACCCTGCACAGGTTCGTACAGTGCTGCGGGCTGGTCAGGATTTTCTCCGTACCTGAGGCCTTTTTCCTGTCCGTCGATGGTCCATGTCCTTTTTCTGAACTTTATTTCTTTATCACCCATCCTGATACTCATTTCTTGCGGAAACTCATCTTTCAGGATATTCTTATACATGTTTTTCAGATCACTCATAAATTGTTCTCCATTATTGATGAATATTTTTATTAAGCAACTGACTGTTGACAGGCCGATTAAAAAAGATTTGAACACCCCTCATCCAGCCAAAAAATGGAATTAGCACAGCCCAGCACCAGGGGCAAATACTTTGACCCATGCTGAAAAAGGCTTTAGTTATCCACAAGATTTTGATGAGACATATTATAACATTTTCAAAAAGCATTTAATGGACTACGTACTCAGGAAGATAAACAATGGAAAAAATTCTTAAAAAACTGGCTGATCAGCTCAACAGCTTGGATGAAGCATCGCTTATCAATCTGTGGGATAAATATTATGAAAAGGTCCAGAGCTTTACGCCCAGCAGGGAGTGGGAAGAGGATATCCTTATTTTATCACTTATCCAGTCTGTAAGGTGGAAAAACCAGCTTTTCAACCATTGCCTTGCACAACCACAAAGGCAGGAAAATGAACAGGACAGCAGCCTGGAAAAAAATCAATCAGTCAGGCCAGTTCCCAGGAGTAAGGACAAAAAGCCCGCCAAGGTGCTCAGCTTCAGGCCTAAGGAGTGAAGACATACCGTATAGAAGATAATAGTAATAACGGATGTTTTCCACAAAATTTACCGCTTCAAAACCTCTGGTATATCCCCTGGGCAAGGTTTCAAAATATTTCCTGTAACTTAAAAGAGGATATATTTCTTTTAATTCTGCCCAGCTCAAACTGTTTCTTCCCTTTCTCTTCGCCAGCTCCATGGCGTCATAAAGATGGCCTAAGCCCTGATTATAAGCTGCCAGAGTAAAAAACCATCTATCCCAACCCAAAGCCCCTGTTTCCTCAACCCGTTCCATGATAAAATCCAAATATTTTGCACCGCCCATAATACTTTGATCTGGATCAAGCCTGTTGCTGACCCCGAGAAAATCAGCTGTATCAAGAGTCAGCTGGACAAGCCCCCTGACACCGGTTCTGCTTTCTGCTTCTGCTTCAAAGTGTGATTCCTGATAGATAAGGGCTACCAGCAGGATGGGATCAATATTAAATTTTTGTGCTGCCTGGGCTATGGTATCCTTGTAAAGGGGAAGATAGCGGTCAATGGCCTTAAAAAAATGTCGCATCTGATAGCTGTCGTTTTCTGAAGGAAAAAAACCGAAATATTTGTCCTTAAGGGAAACAAAATAGGGATCATCTGTAATATTATTCCAGAATTCCTGAAATTTTTCATCCATATCCTTATATCTGGAACTCCAGAGCCAGGCGTATTCATATTCAGTATCAAAAGAATAAGTTTTATGAACCTCGGGATATAAACCATTCCATAAGCTCAGATTAAGTTCATCTATCAGGCCAAATCTATGCTCCCGGTTGGACAAGAGGTTAAAAAACTCCTCTCCTGCATCCATTACACTGGTTACTTCAATGCTGCATTCCACTCTTTTTTCAAGATCATTAATTTTTTGGCTGAAAACAAACCTTACCGGAACCACCGCCTCTGCAGAGCAGAGATCGTTCATGCTCTTCAAGGGATAACGCCACTGGTTGTGCGCGAGCACAATCCTGTTTTTCATATAACCAGGCCCTCTGATAACGTTACCCCAGGAGTCGTCAGGAGCAAGAGGACCAGTTAGAAGAAGATTTGCTTTCCCTGTCTCAAGATTATCCAGGCCTTCCAGCAGACTATCCACCTTGATCCAAAGTGGTTTAAGTTTATATGTCTCTGAAAAATAACCCACTAACTCTTTTTCAAAACCTGGTCCATAAGGTGAAATATCAGAATTGATCCTCTCGGAATCAACATAATAAATACGCAAAACCTCATCTGACCAGTAATTTTTCTGGTAGTAAATATATCCTGCCACAAGACATATTTGAATAAAAAGCAAAAAGAACAACAAGTGTTTTTGCTTTCCTGTTTTTAATTCTTTGCTGTTTTCCATCATAGATCACCATCATTAGGTGAAAGTTACATGATTTAATCATCTTAACAGGTTGTTGAAAAAGTCCTTACCCAGCAGTCTGTTAAACATTAGTTGAGCAGAAAACGACTATAAAATATATGCGCTGCCCCAAAAAAAGGCAAACTTTTATTTGGTTTCCATCCGGAAAGTCTTTCTTTCCGGATGTTGAAAATACCGGTTTTCTTTACGGAAACGAGGATTTTTTTCTTTTGACAAGGAAATCAAGCAATTATGAGGAGGCGTATCTTAATACGTTGACAAATAATTGTGCATATTGACGCCGCCAAAAGGAAAAAAAACCGTTTCCGGATGAAAACTATTTGACTCATTAATTGACTTTGTATCCTCCGTATTTTAGAAATTAAGGCTATTTGCAAAAAAAACTGAGGACTTTTGGAGGTACTCATGTCCAATATGATTGTTTTTGGAACTCAATGGGGAGATGAAGGTAAAGGTAAGATTGTAGATATTCTCACTGAAGAAGCAGACATGATTGTTCGCTTTCAGGGAGGAAATAATGCCGGCCATACACTGGTAACAGGCAACAAAAAATTTATCCTGCATCTTATCCCTTCGGGAATTCTCCATTCCAGCAAGATTTGCCTGATAGGCAACGGTGTTGTTCTTGATCCTGAGGTATTCTGCATAGAGATTGATAAGCTCGGTGAATCTGGAATCAATATTACCCCTGAAAGGCTTTTGATCAGCAAAAAAACTCATCTGATTATGCCTTATCATAAAGAGCTGGATCAGGCCAGGGAAATGGCCAAATCAGGCAAAGACAAGATTGGAACTACAGGCAGAGGTATTGGCCCGTGTTATGAAGATAAAATGGCCAGAACAGGTATAAGAGCTGGAGATCTCCAGAATCTGGACCTGGTCTGGGAAAAAATCAACAAGGCCTTAGTTGAAAAAAATTCCCTTCTGGAAAAACTTTACAACCAGAAACCCGTAGATCCAGTAAAAGTATTTGATCAGATCAAACTTCTTGCCCAGAGATTAGTTCCTTTTCTCTCGGATGTTTCTCAAAAAATTCAGGAGGCTGGAAATAATGGACAGACTGTACTTTTTGAGGGAGCTCAGGGAGTGCAGCTTGACATAGATCACGGAACATATCCCTTTGTTACTTCTTCCAATACAGTTACCGGCAACGCCTCTGCCGGATCAGGTTATTTTTATGACATGAAAAAGGTAATCGGAGTGGTCAAGGCCTATACAACCAGAGTTGGCCAGGGACCTTTTCCCACGGAACTAAACAATGAGCAGGGCGAACATATGCAGAATATGGGAGCTGAATTTGGCTCCACAACAGGGCGCCGGCGCAGATGCGGATGGATTGATCTTGTTGTTCTGCGCGAGGCGGTTCGTCTATGCGGACCTACAGAAATCGCTCTGACCAAGCTTGACGTTCTAAGCGGACTGGAAACCATCAGAGTATGCACCGGTTATGAGTATCAGGGAAAAATAGTTCAGCACCCGCCTCAGGAAGAAAATGCCATGGCGAGTGTAAATCCGGTTTATGAGGATTTTCCCGGTTGGACAGAAGAAATTTCTAAAATTACTTCATGGGATGAAATGCCCGAAAACGCCCGCAAGTATGTGCAGCTCATAGAAAAATATCTTAACGTTAAAATATCCATAATATCAGTTGGCCCTGATCGTGATCAGACTATCAGAATCATGGACAACTGAGAACTCAGGCAGCAAAATTTAACTGTCACGCTAAACTTTACATGTGGAACAACCAGATATTAAGTTCGCAATCAAGAATTGCCCTGCTCATAGACAGGCTCGCCTCTTCTCCACCCAATTCTCTGCTTTTGGAGGGAGGAACCAGAAGTGAAAGAAAAGAGCTTGCTCTTTACTGGGCCATGTCCCTTAACTGCCGGACAAACCCTGGTCCTTGCGGGAAGTGCCCTCCCTGTATCCAGATTCAAAATCATGAATTCAGGGATATGTTTCACATGGAAGAGGGCCAAAAGGTTAAGATTGAAGAAATTAGAGACCTGAGACCTATTTTTTCTCAGAAACCTCATTTTTCCTACAGGCTCATCATTATAGAAGAATGTCAGGGCTTAGGATCTGCTCCTGCCAACGCCCTTTTAAAATCTCTTGAAG
>JBHEPK010000026.1:2202-3759 GCA_046260325.1 Desulfonatronovibrio sp. | reverse complement strand
CCTGGCAACAGCTTTGTCCTCCTTGCTCCTCAAAGAGAAAATCTTTTTTCAACCCTTGTTTCCAGAAGCTTTGTTCTTACTCTTAATCGGGATACTTCTTATACCCATGACGATGAGACAGAAGAATTATTCGGTGAGCTGTCCGGTTTTGTCCAAACAGGCAGAGGCTTGCTTACCAGGACTATGAAGAAAGGCGGAGTGGATCTGGCCATGGCCCAGAAAGTTATTCATAGGTGCAGGCATGAACTTATTCAGGCCATGATAAAAAATGAACCCTCAAACCTCTTTTCTGCTTTGTCTCCAGAAATGAGATACCAAGTAATGATGATACTGAGAAAGGCAGAAGATTCCATAAGTTTTAACGTCAGAATTGATCTGGCAATGGAATGGCTTGCTGTCAGTATCTGGAAAAATCTCAACAGAGGTAAAAATGTTTACAGAAAGTGATATCTACCTGTTCAAAGAAGGCAGACATTTCAGGCTATATGAGCATCTTGGCGCACAAGTTATAACTCATGGCGGGGTTAGAGGAGTATATTTCGGAGTATGGGCACCCAATGCAAAGTCCGTATCCGTTATGGGGGACTTTAATTACTGGAATCCTGATGAACATAGACTAAACCCCAGAACCGACGGCTCAGGTATCTGGGAAGGGTTTGTAGCTCAGGCCATGCCAGGCCATAATTATAAATTCCATGTCCAGTCCAGATTTAATAACTACCAGGCAGACAAGGGAGATCCCTTTGCTTTTTTCTGGGAAACATCCCCCAAGACCGCCTCAAAAATCTGGAAAATGGATTACCAGTGGAAAGATAAAGACTGGATGGAAAAAAGAGGACAAATTAATGGTCTGGACCAGCCAGCAGCCATCTATGAAATGCATCTCGGATCCTGGAGAAGGGACCCCAATGATCCCCACAGGTTTTTGAGCTATATCGAACTGGCCCGGGTACTTCCAAAATATCTTAAAGAAATGGGCTATACTCATGTAGAATTTTTACCTGTATGTGAGCATCCGTTTTATGGATCATGGGGATACCAATGTCTTGGCTTTTTTGCTCCTACGAGCAGATACGGAACCCCCCAGGAATTCATGCATCTTATAGACGCTCTGCATCAGGAAGAGATAGGAGTTATTCTGGATTGGGTTCCATCTCATTTTCCCACAGATGAGTACGGACTGGGATATTTTGATGGAACACACCTGTATGAACATATGGATCCCAGGAAGGGATTTCATCCTGACTGGAAAAGTTTTATTTTCAATTATGGAAGAAACGAGGTGGTCAACTTTCTCATCAGCAGCGCCATGTTCTGGTTAGACAAATACCATATAGACGGGTTCAGACTGGATGCTGTGGCTTCCATGCTCTATCTGGACTATTCAAGGGATGAAGGAGAGTGGATTCCCAATGAATACGGAGGCAATGAAAACCTCGATGCCATAGAATTTCTTAAACTCCTTAATTCTGCCATTTATCAGAATTTTCCAGACGTTCAAACCTTTGCTGAAGAATCTACTTCCTGGCCCATGGTTTCCAAGCCAACCTATGTGGG
>JBHEPK010000026.1:0-2192 GCA_046260325.1 Desulfonatronovibrio sp. | reverse complement strand
GGTCTGGGCTTCGGCTATAAATGGAATATGGGATGGATGAACGACACCCTGTCTTATATGGAAAATGACCCTGTTTACAGGAAATATCATCATAACAAAATGACCTTCAGCATCTGGTATGCCTATTCTGAAAACTTTATTCTGCCTCTTTCCCATGATGAAGTGGTTCATGGGAAAGGGTCTCTTATCAATAAAATGCCTGGTGATGACTGGAAAAAATTTGCAGGATTTAGACTTTTATTGGGATATATGTATGCCCATCCCGGAAAAAAACTGACTTTTATGGGCTTAGAGATTGGCCAGCGGGCAGAATGGAATCATGATAAAAGTCTTGACTGGCATCTTCTTGATTACTTAGAGCATCAAAAACTTCAATCCTGGGTAAAAGCCCTGAATCATTTTTATCAAAATCATCCTGAACTTTTTGAACTTGATTTCAGGCAGGAAGGTTTTTCCTGGATTGACTGCAATGATGCGGATAACAGCACACTATCCTTTCTTCGTTTTGACAAAAACAAGAAACCATTATTGGTTGCTGCCAATTTTACACCAGTAGTCAGAACGAATCATAAACTTGGTGTACCCGAATCAAAGTCCTGGACAGAAGTGCTCAACAGTGATCACCATGATTTTGGAGGATCAAATACCCTCAATCGCAGCGAGATCAGATCTGTTCATGAAAGCCTGCACGGATTCCCTTATTCAATCTCAATAAACATTCCACCTCTCGGCATAGTATTTCTGGAGGCCGATTAAATGACAATGCTCAGACGATCAGGAATTCTTCTGCACATTTCATCTCTGCCCTCTGAATTTGGCATTGGGGATCTGGGGCCAGGGGCATACTCTTTTGTAGATTTTCTGGAAAGAACTGGACAGAAAGTATGGCAAATTCTTCCCTTGAACCCTACTACTCCCGGAACTGGTAATTCTCCGTATTCAAGCTACAGTGCCTTTGCTGGAAATCCTCTTTTTATTGATCCTTCAGGACTTGTTGAATCAGGAATTTTAAAAGACGAAGACCTGGAAAACAAACCTCATTTTAATGCGCAAAAGGCTGATTATGAAAATTCCTGGGAATTCAAAAAAAGGATTCTTAACAGGGCTTTTTTCAAAAACATGGATCATATTGAAGCAGATCCAGGCTTTATTCTTTTCTGCCGTGAAAATAGCTTCTGGTTAGAGGACTTTGCTGTTTTCAGTGCCCTCAAGTCAAGATATGATGGTGCAGCCTGGTATAACTGGCCTGAAGAGGCCCGCTTTAAATCCCATGACCAGGTAAGAATAATCAATAATAATTTAGAAGAACTTATTCTTAAGAAAAAATACTGGCAATATCTTTTCTTTTCCCAGTGGAAGCGCTTAAAAACATACGCCAATAATAAAAACATCATTATTTTTGGAGACCTGCCCATCTATGTAAGTCTGGACAGCTGTGATCTGTGGTCCCACCCTGAACTTTATCAGCTTGATGAAAACAATATGCCCACTCATGTTGCTGGTGCACCCCCTGATTACTTCAGTAAAACAGGACAGCGCTGGGGAAATCCTCTTTATGACTGGCAGGCCTGTGAAAATGAGGATTTTTTATGGTGGCGGGAACGTATAGCCCAAAATCTAATCATGTTTGATCTGTTGCGCTTTGATCATTTTCGCGGTTTTGCTGCTTACTGGAAAATAAAAGCAAAAGAGAAAACAGCGATAAATGGTGAATGGGAAACAGGACCTGGTGAAAAATTCATGTCTTCAATAACTGATTCTTTTTCACCAGCCCAGTTTGTGGCAGAGGACCTTGGCTACATCACCAGCGATGTACTTGAACTTAGAGATAACTATGATCTGCCCGGCATGAAGATCCTGCAGTTTGCTTTTGGTCCGGACATGTCTACAAATCCTTATATACCGCACAACCATGTTTATAACAGCATTGTTTATACAGGAACACACGACAATAATACAACCCTTGGATGGTTCCGCCAGGAACTTGATCATAATTCCAGACAGAGGATCCAGGAATATCTGGGAAAAACAATAGCCACTGACAATATCTGCAGGGAATTTATCCGCATGGCCATGTCTTCCCCGGCCAGATACTGTATTCTTCCCATGCAGGATATTTTGGAGCTTGACGAATCGTGCAGAATGAACACTCCTTCAACTTCATCAAAAAACTGGGAATGGCGGTTATTGCC